>NZ_CM001558.1:682500-686455 GCF_000281895.1 Pseudomonas fluorescens Q2-87
GCAACTCGACTGCGTGAAGTCGGAATCGCTAGTAATCGCGAATCAGAATGTCGCGGTGAATACGTTCCCGGGCCTTGTACACACCGCCCGTCACACCATGGGAGTGGGTTGCACCAGAAGTAGCTAGTCTAACCTTCGGGAGGACGGTTACCACGGTGTGATTCATGACTGGGGTGAAGTCGTAACAAGGTAGCCGTAGGGGAACCTGCGGCTGGATCACCTCCTTAATCGACGACCGCAGCTGCTTCATGAGCTCCCACACGAATTGCTTGATTCATTGAAGAAGACGATAGAAGCAGCTTTAAGCTCCAAGCTGATAGCTCACGCTAACAGTTACAAGCTCGAAATTGGGTCTGTAGCTCAGTTGGTTAGAGCGCACCCCTGATAAGGGTGAGGTCGGCAGTTCGAATCTGCCCAGACCCACCAATTTTGTTATGGGGCCATAGCTCAGCTGGGAGAGCGCCTGCCTTGCACGCAGGAGGTCAGCGGTTCGATCCCGCTTGGCTCCACCATAAACTGCTTCTGAAAGCTTAGAAATGAGCATTCCATCACGGTGATGATGAATGTTGATTTCTAGTCTTTTGATTAGATCGTTCTTTAAAAATTTGGGTATGTGATAGAAAGATAGACTGGACGTTACTTTCACTGGTAACGGATCAGGCTAAGGTAAAATTTGTGAGTTCTCTTAGTTGAGAAATTCGAATTTTCGGCGAATGTCGTCTTCACAGTATAACCAGATTGCTTGGGGTTATATGGTCAAGTGAAGAAGCGCATACGGTGGATGCCTTGGCAGTCAGAGGCGATGAAAGACGTGGTAGCCTGCGAAAAGCTTCGGGGAGTCGGCAAACAGACTTTGATCCGGAGATGTCTGAATGGGGGAACCCAGCCATCATAAGATGGTTATCTTGTACTGAATACATAGGTGCAAGAGGCGAACCAGGGGAACTGAAACATCTAAGTACCCTGAGGAAAAGAAATCAACCGAGATTCCCTTAGTAGTGGCGAGCGAACGGGGACTAGCCCTTAAGCTTCTTTGATTTTAGCGGAACGCTCTGGAAAGTGCGGCCATAGTGGGTGATAGCCCTGTACGCGAAAGGATCTTAGAAGTGAAATCGAGTAGGACGGAGCACGAGAAACTTTGTCTGAATATGGGGGGACCATCCTCCAAGGCTAAATACTACTGACTGACCGATAGTGAACTAGTACCGTGAGGGAAAGGCGAAAAGAACCCCGGAGAGGGGAGTGAAATAGATCCTGAAACCGTATGCGTACAAGCAGTGGGAGCCCACTTTGTTGGGTGACTGCGTACCTTTTGTATAATGGGTCAGCGACTTATTTTCAGTGGCGAGCTTAACCGAATAGGGGAGGCGTAGCGAAAGCGAGTCTTAATAGGGCGTCTAGTCGCTGGGAATAGACCCGAAACCGGGCGATCTATCCATGGGCAGGTTGAAGGTTGGGTAACACTAACTGGAGGACCGAACCGACTACCGTTGAAAAGTTAGCGGATGACCTGTGGATCGGAGTGAAAGGCTAATCAAGCTCGGAGATAGCTGGTTCTCCTCGAAAGCTATTTAGGTAGCGCCTCATGTATCACTGTAGGGGGTAGAGCACTGTTTCGGCTAGGGGGTCATCCCGACTTACCAAACCGATGCAAACTCCGAATACCTACAAGTGCCGAGCATGGGAGACACACGGCGGGTGCTAACGTCCGTCGTGAAAAGGGAAACAACCCAGACCGTCAGCTAAGGTCCCAAAGTTATGGTTAAGTGGGAAACGATGTGGGAAGGCTTAGACAGCTAGGAGGTTGGCTTAGAAGCAGCCACCCTTTAAGAAAGCGTAATAGCTCACTAGTCGAGTCGGCCTGCGCGGAAGATGTAACGGGGCTCAAACCATACACCGAAGCTACGGGTATCACCTAGGTGATGCGGTAGAGGAGCGTTCTGTAAGCCTGTGAAGGTGAGTTGAGAAGCTTGCTGGAGGTATCAGAAGTGCGAATGCTGACATGAGTAACGACAATGGGTGTGAAAAACACCCACGCCGAAAGACCAAGGTTTCCTGCGCAACGTTAATCGACGCAGGGTTAGTCGGTCCCTAAGGCGAGGCTGAAAAGCGTAGTCGTTGGAAAACAGGTTAATATTCCTGTACTTCTGGTTATTGCGATGGAGGGACGGAGAAGGCTAGGCCAGCTTGGCGTTGGTTGTCCAAGTTTAAGGTGGTAGGCTGGAATCTTAGGTAAATCCGGGATTCCAAGGCCGAGAGCTGATGACGAGTTACCCTTTGGGTGACGAAGTGGTTGATGCCATGCTTCCAAGAAAAGCTTCTAAGCTTCAGGTAACCAGGAACCGTACCCCAAACCGACACAGGTGGTTGGGTAGAGAATACCAAGGCGCTTGAGAGAACTCGGGTGAAGGAACTAGGCAAAATGGCACCGTAACTTCGGGAGAAGGTGCGCCGGTGAGGGTGAAGCACTTGCTGCGTAAGCCCACGCCGGTCGAAGATACCAGGCCGCTGCGACTGTTTATTAAAAACACAGCACTCTGCAAACACGAAAGTGGACGTATAGGGTGTGACGCCTGCCCGGTGCCGGAAGGTTAATTGATGGGGTTAGCTAACGCGAAGCTCTTGATCGAAGCCCCGGTAAACGGCGGCCGTAACTATAACGGTCCTAAGGTAGCGAAATTCCTTGTCGGGTAAGTTCCGACCTGCACGAATGGCGTAACGATGGCGGCGCTGTCTCCACCCGAGACTCAGTGAAATTGAAATCGCTGTGAAGATGCAGTGTATCCGCGGCTAGACGGAAAGACCCCGTGAACCTTTACTATAGCTTTGCACTGGACTTTGAATTTGCTTGTGTAGGATAGGTGGGAGGCTTTGAAGCGTGGACGCCAGTTCGCGTGGAGCCATCCTTGAAATACCACCCTGGCAACTTTGAGGTTCTAACTCAGGTCCGTTATCCGGATCGAGGACAGTGTATGGTGGGTAGTTTGACTGGGGCGGTCTCCTCCTAAAGAGTAACGGAGGAGTACGAAGGTGCGCTCAGACCGGTCGGAAATCGGTCGTAGAGTATAAAGGCAAAAGCGCGCTTGACTGCGAGACAGACACGTCGAGCAGGTACGAAAGTAGGTCTTAGTGATCCGGTGGTTCTGTATGGAAGGGCCATCGCTCAACGGATAAAAGGTACTCCGGGGATAACAGGCTGATACCGCCCAAGAGTTCATATCGACGGCGGTGTTTGGCACCTCGATGTCGGCTCATCACATCCTGGGGCTGAAGCCGGTCCCAAGGGTATGGCTGTTCGCCATTTAAAGTGGTACGCGAGCTGGGTTTAGAACGTCGTGAGACAGTTCGGTCCCTATCTGCCGTGGACGTTTGAGATTTGAGAGGGGCTGCTCCTAGTACGAGAGGACCGGAGTGGACGAACCTCTGGTGTTCCGGTTGTCACGCCAGTGGCATTGCCGGGTAGCTATGTTCGGGAAAGATAACCGCTGAAAGCATCTAAGCGGGAAACTTGCCTCAAGATGAGATCTCACTGGGACCTTGAGTCCCCTGAAGGGCCGTCGAAGACTACGACGTTGATAGGCAGGGTGTGTAAGCGCTGTGAGGCGTTGAGCTAACCTGTACTAATTGCCCGTGAGGCTTGACCATATAACACCCAAGCAATTTGCTTGCTTCGAGCTGAAAAGCGAACGAGCACCAGATTGCGGTGTGTGAAGACGAAACGAATCGAAAGTTCGAACGTCACAAAACACCGAAAAGCTATCACATACCCATTCGCTGGAACGTGACCGCAAGGCACGCGCTGGCTACCGAATTTCTTGACGACCATAGAGCATTGGAACCACCTGATCCCATCCCGAACTCAGCAGTGAAACGATGCATCGCCGATGGTTAGTGTGGGGTTTCCCCATGTGAGAGTAGTCATCGTCAGATTAAATTTCCGAAACCCCTATCTGCT
>NZ_CM001558.1:6136183-6201183 GCF_000281895.1 Pseudomonas fluorescens Q2-87
GTCTACAAGACGCCGGCAGGTGGAAGTCAGCATTGATAAAGCTGCCGGTGGCAACTTCGAGAACCTGGTTCCGAGTACCACTCCAGCTGTTACTGACGTAACCGATACCATCGACACTTCGACTGTCAGCCTGAGCGCAACGTCGACCGTTGCCGAAGGCGGTACCGTGGTTTACACCGCTTCGGTCAACGCCCCGGTTACTGGCGCTCCGCTCGTTGTGACATTGAGCAACGGCCAGACCATCACCATCCCAGTGGGCGAAAGCTCCGGCTCGGTGAACTTCGTCACGCAGGACAACGCCCTGGTAGGCGGCGATAACCTGAGCGTCAAAATTGACGATGCCAAAGGTGGTAACTACGAGAAGTTGGCTATCGATGAAAAACCGGCTGACACGTCGGTGACCGATACCCAAGACACCACCGGCCTCACTTTGAGTGCGACTGACACCGTTACCGAAGGCGGTTCGATTGTTTACACCGCCACCCTGACCAACGCCGCTGGTTCGCCCGTCACCGTGACCCTGAGCAACGGCGCGGTGATCAACATCGCAGCCGGCGCCACCACCGGCACCGTGACCGTCGACGCACCGAAGGACGACGTCTACAAAGACGCCGGCAAGGTGGAAGTCACCATTGATAAAGCTGCCGGGGGCAATTTCGAGAACCTTGTTCCGAGCACCGCCCCAGCTGTCACTGACGTAACCGACACCATCGACACTTCGACTGTCAGCCTGAGCGCAACGTCGACTGTGGCCGAAGGCGGCACTGTGGTTTACACCGCTTCGGTCAACGCACCGGTTACTGGCGCTCCGCTCGTTGTCACATTGAGCAACGGCCAAACCATCACCATCCCAGTCGGCGAAAGCTCCGGCTCAGTGAACTTCGCCACGCAGGACAACGCCCTCGCAGGCGGCGATAACCTGAGCGTCAAAATTGACGATGCCAAAGGTGGCAACTACGAGAAGTTGGCTATCGACGGCAAGACCGCCGACACCTCGGTGACCGATACCCAGGACACCACCGGCCTCACTTTGACCGCGACCGACACCGTTACGGAAGGCGGTTCGATTGTTTACACCGCCACCCTGACCAACGCCGCCGGTTCGCCCGTCACCGTGTCCCTGAGCAACGGCGCCGTGATCAACATCGCAGCCGGCGCCACCACCGGCACCGTGACCGTCGACGCGCCAAAAGACGACGTCTACAAGGACGCCGGCAAGGTTGAAGTCAGCATCGACAAAGCTGCCGGCGGTAACTTCGAGAATCTGGTGCCAAGCACGACTCCTGCGGTTACGGATGTCACAGACACCATCGACACTTCGACTGTCAGCCTGAGCGCAACATCGACCGTTGCCGAAGGCGGCACCGTGGTTTACACCGCCTCGGTGAACGCTCCAGTGACCGGCGCTCCGCTGGTCGTCACCCTGTCGAACGGCCAAACCATCACCATCCCGGTTGGCGAAAGCTCCGGCTCGGTGAACTTCGTCACGCAAGACAACGCCCTGGCAGGCGGAGACAACCTGAGCGTCAAAATTGACGACGCCAAGGGCGGTAACTACGAAAAACTGGCTATCGACGGCAAACCGGCTGACACGTCGGTGACCGATACCCAGGACACCACCGGTCTGACGCTCTCGGCGACCGACACTGTCGCTGAAGGCGGTTCGATTGTTTACACCGCGACCCTGACCAACGCTGCCGGTTCGCCCGTCACCGTTACGCTGAGCAATGGCGCGGTCATCAACATCGCAGCTGGCGCCACCACCGGCACCGTCACTGTCGACGCGCCAAAAGACGACGTCTACAAGGACGCCGGCAAGGTGGAAGTCACCATTGATAAAACTGCCGGCGGCAATTTCGAGAACCTGGTGCCGAGCACGGCTCCTGCGGTTACGGATGTCACAGACACCATCGACACTTCGACTGTCAGCCTGAGCGCAACGTCGACCGTTGCTGAAGGCGGCACCGTGGTTTACACCGCTTCGGTCAACGCTCCAGTGACCGGCGCTCCGTTGGTTGTCACATTGAGCAACGGCCAGACCATCACCATTCCGGTCGGCGAAAGCTCCGGCTCGGTGAACTTCGTCACGCAGGACAACGCCCTGGCAGGCGGAGACAACCTGAGCGTCAAAATTGACGATGCCAAAGGTGGCAACTACGAGAAGTTGGCTATCGACGGCAAGACCGCTGACACGTCGGTGACCGATACCCAGGACACTACCGGCCTCACTTTGAGTGCGACTGACACCGTTACCGAAGGCGGCCAGATCACGTACACCGCAACACTGACCAACGCTGCTGGTTCGCCGGTCACCGTGACCCTGAGCAACGGCGCTGTGATCAACATCGCAGCTGGCGCCACCACCGGCACCGTCACTGTCGACGCGCCAAAAGACGACGTCTACAAAGACGCCGGCAAGGTCGAAGTCAGCATTGATAAAACAACTGGCGGTAACTTCGAGAACCTCGTTCCGAGCACCACCCCAGCCGTCACCGACGTCACCGACACCATCGACACCAGCACTGTTTCGCTCTCAGCGACTTCGACCGTCGCTGAAGGCGGCACCGTGGTTTACACCGCTTCGGTCAACGCTCCAGTGACCGGCGCTCCGCTCGTTGTGACATTGAGCAACGGCCAGACCATCACCATCCCAGTCGGCGAAAGCTCCGGCTCGGTGAACTTCGTCACGCAGGACAACGCCCTCGCAGGCGGCGACCACCTGAGCGTCAAAATCGACGACACCAAGGGCGGCAACTACGAAAAACTGGCTATCGACGGCAAGACCGCCGACACCTCAGTCACCGACACCCAAGACACCACCAGCCTGAACCTGAGCGCCACCGGCACGGTCGCCGAGGGTGGCCAGATCACCTACACCGCCACCCTGACCAACGCCGCCGGCTCGCCGGTCACCGTGACCTTGAGCAACGGCGCAGTCATCACTATTGACGCCGGCAAGACCACCGGCACGGTGAGCGTCGATGCACCAAAAGATGACGTCTACCTGGACTCCGGCAATGTCGCCACAACCATCAAGACCGCCACCGGCGGCGGCTTCGAGAACCTCGTTCCGAACACCGCTGCGGCAGTTACCACCGTAACCGACACCGTCGACAACACCACCGTCAGCATCACCGGCAGCACATCGGTGACCGAAGGCCAGACCGCCACGTACACCGTCAGCCTGACCAACCCGGCGCAGACTGAAGTCACGCTCAAAATCGTCTACAGCGGCACCGCCGCAGACGGCACGGACTTCACCGGTGTCTACACCGTGAAAATCCCGGCCAACGCCACCAGCGCCACCTTCAACGTGGCGACGCTGGACGACAAGATCACCGAAGGCACCGAGAACATCGTGGTCAGGATCGACTCGGCCACGGGCGGCAACTTCGAGCACCTGGCAGTCAGCGGCACCAACGGCAGCGTCAGCACTTCGATCATCGACAACGACGCATCGCCGGTGCTCGACCTGGACGCCAACAACTCCAGCGGCAAGACCGGCGCCGATTACCAGGTGACCTTCACCGAAGGCACCACCGGACCGGGTGTGTCCATCGGCGACACGGACCTGAAAATCACCGACCCGGACAGCACGATGCTGACCGGCGCTACCATCGTGCTGACCAACCGTCAGCCCGGCGATGCGCTGAACCTGGGCAACAGCGTCAACGGCATCAGCATCAACGCCAACAGCACCGACGGCAAAGTCGTCCTGACACTGTCGGGCAACGCGACGCTGGCCGACTACATGCAGCAAATCAAGAACATCACCTTCATCAACACCAGTGAAGACCCGAGCACCGTACCGCGCATCATCACCGTGACGGTGACCGATGGCACCAGCTATTCCAACACCGCCACCACCACCGTGAACGTGGTCGGCGTCAACGATGCACCGGTGGCCACCGGCGGCGCGGTCACCGGCACCGAAGACACCGCGCTGGTTCTTGGCTGGTCGACTTTCGGCGTCAGCGACGTGGACAACTCCGCCGCCAGCCTGGGCGTAAAAATCACCGGGCTGCCGAGTGACGGCAAGCTGCAGTATCTGGACGGTGCAACCTGGAAGGACGTGGCCAACAACCAGACCTTCACCAAGGCTGACATCGACGCCGGCAAGCTGCGCTTCACCCCGGATGCCAACGAGTCCGGCGCCAATGGCAACCCGGCCGGCGTCGGCGATCAAAAGGCCGATTACGCACAGATCAGCTTCCAGCCAACCGATGGGCAGGCGCTGGGCAGTACCGGCACCGTGAAAATCGACATCACCCCGGTTGCCGATGCACCGAGCCTCAACGTCGCTGGCAACAACGTCACCTCCACCGGCCTGATCAAGGAAGTCTGGACCGGCCTTTCCGGCCTGGGCACCGATGGCAGCGGCGCGCCATCCGGCACGCTCAAGTCGGTGATCGATGCCGCCGGCGCGCCGAATAGCAGCACCAACGTGACCAACGTGCAGTCCGACAGCAACGTCAATCCTGGCACCGCATCGAAAACCTCGGGCCTGATTTTCCTCGAAGCCGGCAAGACCTACACCTTCAGTGGTGCCGGCGATGACAGCCTGTTGGTCACCATCGGAGGCAAGACTGCCGCGGCAACCACTTGGGGTGCGGGCGGCCAGTTGAACGGTTCGTTCACGCCGACCACCAGCGGCTACTACACGCTGGACATCTACCACCACAACCAGACCGGCCCGGGCAGCTACGACGTGAACCTGTCGGTCAACGGCAGCACCCCGGTCGACCTGAGCAGCGCCGGCGTGCCGCTGTACACCGGCGTGACCGACCTGGCGAATGCCGGCGTGACGGTTTCCGACCTGCACGGCACCAATGGCGAAGGTTACTACGACGGCTTCAAGCTCAACGAAGCCGCCGAAGGTACCAGCGTGCACCTGTCCAAGATCACCACCGGCCTGACCGACACCGACGGTTCGGAAAGCCTGAGCGTGAAGATCGGCGGCATTCCGGAAGGCAGCGTCCTGACCGACGGCGCCGGCCACACCGCGACCGTGGGCGCCAACGGCGAAGCCTTGGTCAGCGGCTGGAACCTGGGCAGCCTGACGCTGACGCCACCGACCTACTACAACGGCCAATTCAACCTGACCGTGACGTCCACCTCCACCGAAGCCCTCGGCGGCTCGGCAGTCACCACAGCGCAGATCCCGGTCACTGTGTACCCGGCGACCTACAACGCAATCACTGCCACCTCAGGCAATGACAACGTCACCGGCACCGATGGCAACGACATCGTGGTCGCTGACATCGGCGGGCTGACCGTGGTGCCGGGCGTCAACTACAACATCGCCTTCATGGTCGACAGCTCCGGCAGCATGAGTTCGTCGTCCATCACTGCGGCCAAGAACTCGTTGACCTCGGTGTTCGCCACCCTCAAGCAGAGCCTGGGCAGCAACTCCGGCACCGTGAACATCTTCCTGGCGGATTTCGACACGCAGGTGAACAAGAGCGTGTCGGTAAACCTCAACGACTCGAACGCGCTGACAATTCTGAAAAGCGTGCTCGATTCGATGGTTTCGGGCGGCAACACCAACTACGAAGACGTGTTCAAGACCACGGCGAACTTCTTCAATAGCACCCAGGCCCTGACCAACGCCGGTGCGAAGAACCTGACGTACTTCATCACCGACGGCCAGCCGAACCTTTACCAGTCCGGCGAACAGACGAACCCGACGTTGTACGGCACTGTGAAGCTCGATTCGGTTTTGAGCGCGGCCAACTACACCGTGGGCAAGTTCTACACCCAGACGATCGACAGCACGCACAAATACACCATCTATGAAGACGGTGAGATGTACCTGTCGACTAAAAACGGCAAGAACTGGAATGACAGTTATGTCGGCACGGTGCATGCCGAGGGCAACGGTACGTTTGAACTCTCCTATACGGACGGTGGGTATTGGGACGCGGCAGCTGGCTCGACCGCCAGCTTCACCCTACTCAAAGGGCTGAGCAACGTCGAAGCCATCGGCCTGAACAACGGCGTGACGCTGAGCGATCTCTCGCCGTACGACTCCGATGGCAAACCACAGACCAACATCGATCCCAAGGACCTGGCCAACTCGATCATCGGTCACACCGAAGCCACCCTGCCGGGCGCCGACACGGTCAACGGCGGTGAAGGCAACGATATTCTGTTTGGCGATCTGGTGAGCTTCAACGGCGTTGCCGGCGAGGGCTACCAGGCCATTCAGGCCTTCGTCGCCCAACAGAGCGGCGTGGACGTGAGCAAGGTCACCACCAGCAACGTGCACCAGTACATCACCGAACACTACACCGCGTTCGATGTGTCCGGTGCCCACGATGGCAATGACACCCTGCTCGGCGGCGGCGGCAATGACATCATTTTCGGCCAGGGCGGTAACGACTCACTCGACGGCGGCAAGGGCAACGACATCCTCCTGGGTGGCACGGGTAATGACACGTTGATTGGCGGTCTGGGCAACGACACCCTGATCGGCGGCCTGGGCGGCGATACCTTTGTCTGGAAATCCGGTGACACCGGCAACGATGTGATCAAGGACTTCAAGGCCAGCGAGGGTGACCGGATCGACTTGCGGGATCTGTTGCAGGGCGAAACCGGGAGCACCATCGACCACTTCCTGAAAATCAGCACGGTCGATGGCGTGTCCTCCTTGCAAGTCAGCACCACTGGCCAGTTCAACGGGGCCAATGGTGCAGCGGCCACGCCGGACGTGACGATCAAGCTGGAAGGCAACAACTGGTCGAACGTCAACCTGAACTCGTTGATCGCCGGCAGTGACCCGACCATCAAGGTCGATCACAACAACAGCTGAGCCTGACACGAACCCGTGGCAAGGGAGCAAGCTCCCTCGCTGCGGGATAAGTGTGCATACTCCCGCGCAGTTGGCCTATGCTGCCCAGCATGACGCCGCTTCATACATGAGGGATGCCCGATGTTTTATGTGCAACGCGATGCACAAGGCCTGCTGGTGCGCGTGGAAGCTGCCGCTTACGCCGAAGCCACCGAAACCCTGCCAGCCGACAACCACGAAATCCAGGATTGGTTCGCCAATCAAGCGGTAGAAAACAGCCTCAAGCAGCTCAAGCAGAGCGACCTGGAAATGATCCGGGTACTGGACGACCTGATCCAGGTGCTCACCACCAAAGGCGTAATCCGCGTCACCGACCTGCCACCGGCGGCCCAGGCCAAGCTGATGGACCGCAACCAGGCCCGGGAAGCGTTGGGCGGGTTGAGCCGGCTGATCGATGATGATGAGAAGGGGTTGATCTAGGCTGTACACAGCCTCCGTGGTGAAGGAGCTTGCTCCCGCTCGGCTGCGCAGCAGTCGCAAAACCAGGCAACGCGGTCTGCTTGAAGAACTGCTGGGGGCCTGCTGCGCAGGCCAGCGGGAGCAAGCTCCCTCGCCACGGGTCTTTGGTTGCCTGGGCTGCTCGCGATCGCGATCCTCAGTTCGTTACGGGCCTGTCAGCTCGGCGCTTGAACCTCCAGCCGATCCATCGCCCGCTCCACCAACAACTGCACCCCATCGGCCATCCGGCTGATCGCCAGGATCACACTGCGACGCGAGCCGTCGACGTCGTCAGCCAGGTCGGCGGCGATGGCGCTATGGACAGCAAGTCTTCGGAGGCGTTGGCCAGTAGGGTTTCGGTGTCGATGTCTGGGGAGACCATGAAGAGCTGGGCGGTTGGGGTTTTTCCCGGGGCTTCATCGGTTGGTTTGGGATTGAGGTAGTAGTCGAGGGCGCGCTCGGCGGCTTCGTCGAGTGTGTTGGAACTGTGTGAAGTGTGTTTCGTTTCCGCTGTTGTCATTGGGAACTCCTAAACGACTAGTAAGGAGCCTTTGCTACACAGCGAATCCAAAAATGAGATCGCTGAATGGCATGGGCCGTTTCGCCCTAAACAGATATTTCGGACTTGCACGTCCGTGTCACCGTTTTTTCGGTGACAAACCCAGACTAGCCACGAGGCAGATGCCGAACAAGTTCACTAAGTTCGCTACAACTCGAAGGAAATCTCCTAGGACCTTACTTTTAGAGGGGGGTGTATATCCGTTTCTGCGGTAACGGCCACTTAGGGTTCCGCCCTTACGGCGGCTCACTTTTGAGAAGCCTGCGCGGCCCGGCGAAAAGTAAGCAAAACGCTCTTGCCCCACCACTCGGCACCTCGCCTAGGCTCGGTGTGCCCTCACTCCGGCATTGCTCCGTGGGCCCGCCGCGAAGGGCCATCCATGGCCCAGCGCGGCTACCTCGGCATCCATGCCGAGGCGCCCACTGCGCAATGCCTGCGTTCGGCCAGCGTGGTTTAACGGGGCGCCCAAGATCAAAAGCCAGCGCGAGGCGGCCTGATAGCCGACCTGTTTCTTGGAGGGACCACGTTTCCCCTGTGGGAGCGGGCTTGCTCGCGAAAAGGCCGGCAAACCCAGCATCCATGTGACTGAACTACCGCTATCGCGAGCAGGCTCGTTCCCACATAGGTTTTTGGCCGTTTATAAGATCAGTGTTCACCGCCGGTCCCTGTGGGAGCCGAGCTTGCTCGCGATAGCGGTGGGTCTGCTTGTATCAATGCTGAATGTACCGCCGTCTTCGCGAGCAAGCCCGCTCCCACATGGTTTTTGGTCGTTTACAAGATCAGTGTCCACCGCCGATTACTGTGGGAGCCGAGCTTGCTCGCGATAGCGGTGGGTCTGCTTGCATCAATGCTGAATGTACCGCCGTCTTCGCGAGCAAGCCCGCTCCCACAGGGAAACGCGGTCCCCATCAAGAGCCAGGTCGGCTATAAGGCCGCCTCGCCGTGGACGTTGATCTCGGCGCCCCGTTAACCACGCTGGCCGAACGCAGGCATTGCGCAGTGGGCATCCCGGCATGGATGCCGGGATAGCTGCGCTGGGCCATGGATGGCCCTTCGCAGCGGGCCCACGGAGCAATGCCGGAGTGAGGGCACACCGAGCCTAGGCGAGGTGCCGAGTGGTGGGGCATAAAGCGTTGCTTACTTTTGCGCTTCTCAAAAGTGAGCCGCCGTAAGGGCGGAACCATAAGTCGCCGTTACGAAAAGAACGGATATGTACTCGGTCAACAACATCCAGGCCGGCTACCAGGCCGCCTCGTCAACAAGCCTCACCTCCAACGCCTAGGCTCCCCAACCAACTGCCCCTGCACCCCAAACAACCCCATCTCCCGAATCACCGCCAACTCCCCCTCAGTCTCCACCCGCTCAGCAATCAAAGGCAGGTCAATACTGTGAGCAGCACGCTGGATCGCCTCGATAAACAAACGCTTATCGCTTTCCTGATCAATGGCCCGGATGTAACTGCCATCAATTTTCAAATAGGCCAGCCCCAGCCGAGACAAGTTGCCGATCATGCTGAAACGCCCACCAAAGCGCTGCAGGCTCAAGGAGAATCCAAGCTCGCGCAGACGACGGGTCAACTGCTCCAAAACCGCTTGCTCCGGCAGTTGTTCCTCGCCAATTTCCAAGGTCAGGCGCGGCCCAAGGTTGGAATGAGCACGCAGGATTTCGAAGATTTTGTTCAGCGCCTGCGGATCGGCCAAGGTCGCCGAGGACAGGTTGAGCGCGAGGGATTGGTCGTGCCCGACCATTTGCTTGAGCACCTGTTCAAGCATCAAGCGGTCCAGGCGCGCAGTCCAGCCGAAGCGCTCCAGCCAGGGCAGGAAGCGGCCGGCGGGAATGGTCTGGCCCTGATCGTCCAGCAGCCGCGACAGAACCTTGTAGTGCAGCACCACTTGGGTGTCCTGGGCGGCCACCACCGGTTGGAAGTACAGCTCAAATCGCTGATGACTCAAGGCCTGGTCGAGCAGCGTGTGCCAGGCATGGTGATCATCGCCAAAACTGGACACTGCGGCATGGTCCAGGCAGGCCCAGCTTGGCTCCCCCTGGCTTTCGGCCTGGGCCAGGGCCTGGTCGGCAAGCTGGAGCACCGATTGCGGCGAGTCGCCATGAACGAACGGTGCCAGTCCGATGGAAGCCACCGAGGCCACGTCGGTTGCGCCCGTGGCGTGCAGGCTCGCCAACGCGCTTTCAAGGTTCTGCGCCAGCTGCAGCGCTTCCTCGCGCACCAGGCCTGGCGCCAGTACGGCGAACTCGCCGCCACGGATGCGCGTCACCAGATTCTGGGTTTCGGGGTATCGGGCACTTTCACGCAGCAATTGCTCGCCGACCGCTTTGAGCAATTGATCGGTCCGCTGGCCGCCCAACCGCTGGTTCAGGCCGGCCAGGTCCTTGACCCGCAGCAACAGCAGATAACCGGAACTGGCCTGCTCCGTGTTGCTCACCCGGGCATTGAGTTGCATCTCGAAATAGCGTCGGTTGGCCAGGCCCGTGAGGTTGTCCTGGTAGGACTCGGCCCGCAGCTTCTCGCTGCGCTCGGCCTGCTCCTGGAACAATGCCTTGAGCTTTTCGACCATCTGGTTCATCGCCTGCACCACACGGCGCAGTTCCGGGGTGCGCGGCAGTTCCGGCAGGCTGAGGAACTCGCGTCGGGCGATGGCGTGGGACTGATGCACCATGTAGTCCAGCGGCTTGAGCTGGCGACGCAGCAGCAAGGCCCCCAGCACCGCGCTCACGGCGCCGCACAGCAGCAACCAGCCCAGGCTGCCCAATGCGCTCTGCCACAGCTTGGCGAGGGCGAACATCGGGTGGCTGACCACCTCCACCCGCGCTGCCTGCTCCCAACCGCGACTGACGATGGCATCGCCGCCGGCCGGTTCCAGGCCGATCAGCTTGACGAACCATTGCGGCACGGTGCCCGCGTCCGGCGTGCCCGTGCGCTCGACGAGGGTTTTGTCGGTGGCCACGTCCACCACGCGAATGCTCGCGTAGTAACCGCTGTCGAAGATCGAACTGACCATCAGTTCCACCATCGCCGGGTCGTCGATGTTCGGCGTCAGCGACAGCGCCAGCGCCGTGGCCGCGTCCTGGGCGTGGGAACGCAACTGGTTGACGTACTGGGCCCGCGAACTCTCCAGGCTGACCATGAAGCTGCCGCTGAAGGCAACCACCAGGAACAGACAGATAGCGATCAACAGCTGTTTGAACAAGGACATCTGAGCGCGCGCTCCTAGTTAGTCGTCTCGACCGGAAAACCTTCGGCCTGCATTTTTTTCAACACATCCTGCCACCGGGACAGGCGCTTGGTGTCACCCACTTTCTTGTTGCCCTTGGCACCCGGCAGCCACAACCCTTCGGCGTTGAAAGAGTAGACCGGCAGCAGGTCGGTTCGCTGGCTGGCCGGCTGGATGCCGTCGATCAGGCTGTCGAGCACCAGCGGCATCGCCTCGGGCGTGGCGTAATAGGTCAGCACCATGTGCGCACGGTTCTGTCGCAGGGCCTTGACGTAGGTGATGCGCAGCTTGTCACTGGAGACCCCGAGATGACGCAGGCTGAAGTACTTGGCGATGGCGTAATCCTCGCAATCGCCGGCGCCCTTCCACAGGGCCTGGATCGGCGTTTCCCAGTAGTCGACCTCATGCCACAGGTCGATGTCTTCCACGTAGCGCACCTGCTTGTTGAAGAACAGGTTCACCACCTTGAGCTGCTCCAGCTCCGGCGTCTGCTTCTGGGTCGCCAACAAGTGCTGCCAGGCGTCGATCCGCTGTTGCCCTTCGCCCAGCGGGCCATATAACGCCTGCGCCCGCCGGCTGATCTGCGTAAAGTCCCAATCCGCCCGCAACCCGCCCAGCATGAGGCCGGCCAGCAACAATGCCGAACACAGCCAGCGCAAGGACCTGGAAACGGGGAAAGGTGCAGCCAAGGGAATACGTCCGAAAGAGGCCGTTGGAAATTCGTTGGATGGTGAAGCCTGGGCAGGCAAAAAACAATGGCAAGGTGCAATCACCCTAGGCACGCTAAACTTTAGTTCAGCCCCAGGGCCGCGAGACTTTGACGGCGAGATAATCTGTAACTAATGTTCGCCTGGATCCAATTCGTTACTACCAGTCAGGATGCGCTGTCGTGACAAAGAAGCCCTCACCGTTAAGCACTATCCCGGTCAACGGGCCGATTCCCGCAGCCCAGGCACGCGCGATCATCGAAGAATCCCTGCGCGCGGCCATTCTCGACGGACGCCTGCCCTGCGGCACCGCCCTGCGCCAGCAGGAAATCGCGGATCTGTTCGGCGTCAGTCGCATGCCGGTGCGCGAAGCATTGCGCCAGCTTGAGGCGCAGTCATTGCTTAATGTGGTCCAGCACAAGGGTGCCGTGGTTGCCCCGCTGATCACCAGCAATGCGCTCGAGACCTATGCCCTGCGGTCGGTACTGGAAACCTTCGCCTTGCGCCTGTCCATCCCGCTACTCGATGACAACGACCTGGCAATGGCTGCCGGATATATCGAACAGCTGGAAACAGAAACCAACCATGCCGAGATCGGTAAGCTCAACCGGCTGTACCACATGTCGCTTTATCACAAGGCGCCCAATGGCAAACTGCTGGACCTGATCGAACGTGAGCTCAACGAAGAGGAGCGCTTCTTGCGCTTCCATCTGTCGTCCATGGGCTTGGGCAAGTTGAGCCAGGACGACCATCGTGCACTGCTCGACGCCGCACGAGCGAAAGACATCGATACAGCGGTTGTCTTGCTCGAGCGTCATTTGGAAAAAGCCTCCGTCACCATGCGCCGCTATCTGGAACAGCAGTCGCATCAGTGATCCGACGCCGGCCGCCCGGCCGGCGTAAAACCTTCTTACATATCCTTCCTGGCCGCTTCTCGCCGACCCGGCGCGGCCAAGCAGCCGCTGCGACTCGCCGCCACAATCAGTTCAATGGCACTGCCATCGATTTGGGCTCACTCTTGCGTTTATCGATTCAAAAACAGACCTGAAGAAGTCAGCGCCGAGCTGCACAGCCCGGCGAATCGAAGCCAATAAGCAGGAGCTTGCGCACCGGCGGGATGATCGGACGTCCGACCGATCTCTCACCCATAAAAACATCCACACCCTAACTCCCCGTCCCTTGAAGTGCTCCGAGTGAGGCATTCACTCGAACTATTCGATTCTGATATCACCCAGTCGGAAGGAGCCTCTTCGCCTGAATAAAACTTATATTAAAAGTTTTAAAGAACCTCTTCGCGCCCAATAAAAGCCGCACTTTAAATAATTAAAAAATGACTTGCCGCTTAGTTGCCAGGTGTATTAGTTTTTTATTCGTCGAGTGGTTATCGACCGCTTATGACTTTCGTAGACCCACCAAAATTCGGCACTTCGCGCCGAAAAGTGGGTACTTATAAGCGCATCTTAGAGTGACTTTGCACTTCATGGATTCCGGTTCAGGCGCCCGCTCGCCTTCCTAAAAAAGCGGGCAACTATCCGGGCACAACATCATTGATGAGGACGTTCCAATGCAGCCAACCAAAGAACAACTATTTCTGAAGAAACATGAACTTGGCCACCATCCGGTTTTTTCCGAAATTACATCAATTGATCTGTTACGCCGGTTTATGGAAAGCCATGTCTTTGCCGTCTGGGACTTCATGTCCCTGACCAAGCGGCTGCAACGCGAGCTCACTTGTGTCCACCTGCCCTGGCTGCCACCGGCCGATCCGCACGCGGCACGCTTGATCAATGAAATCGTCCTGGGCGAAGAGTCGGACGATCGTCCCGGAGCCGGTTATTGCAGCCATTTCGAACTGTACTTGGACGCCATGCGCGAGGTCGGTGCGGACACCCGCGCCATCGAGCAATTCATCACCCTGCAACAGGAAGGCGTCAGCCCCGAAACGGCACTGGAAAGCGTCGAGGTGGAACCGGCGGCGGCGCGCTTCGTTCGCCAGACCCTGCACACCGCCCTGCACGCCCCGGCCCACAGCGTGGCTGCGGCGTTCGTACACGGTCGCGAGAGCGTCATCCCGCAGATGTTCCAACGCATGCTAGACGCCTGGGGCATTGGCCTGGATCAGGCTCCGACCTTTCGCTACTACCTGCAGCGGCACATCGAAGTCGATTCCGAAGACCACGGTCCCGCCGCGGAAAAACTGCTGGCCCGGCTGATCGACGGCGACCCGCAGCGCGAAACCGAGGTGCTGGCCGCCGCCCTCGCCGCCGTCCACAGCCGCGCGGCCCTGTGGGACGGCTTGCGCGAGAGCATGGCCCAGCCGGTTGCGCAGGTGATGCCATGAACGCCATCCACTACCAGTCTTTCGCCGATGCCTGGGAAAGTCGCGCCACCATCCGCACCCGGCCACGGCGCCGGGTCGAAAACGACGACAAGCTGATCTTCCCCATGAGCCGCCAGCCGTTGGTGCACAGCCAGACCTTTCTCAGCCACTGCCCGCAACTGCGCGATTTCGTGTTGGTGCAGAGCCTCTACAAGTTCATCAACGACGTGGTGATCTTCGAGACCGAACTGGTGGACCACACCGCTCGGCGCATCGCCAAGAACCGCTTCGGCATCGAGTTCCCGTTCGCCTGCCGCTACGACGCGATGACCGTGGTGGTGGACGAGGACTACCACGCCCTGGTGGCGATGGACTTCATGCAGCAGACCATCGACATGACCGGCATCGAGCCGATCCCGTTGCCGGCGCAAATCGAACTCAGCCGCGCGATACCGGCCACCTTGGCCCAGGCACCGACACATTTGCTCAGCGCCGTGGAGCTGATCTGCATCGCCATTGCCGAAAACACCGTGACCAACGAAGTGGCCGCCTTCGCCCGGGACGACTCGGTCAAGGCCTCGATCAAGGGGCTGATGGCCGACCACTTGCTGGACGAGGGACGGCATTCCGGTTTCTGGACGCGGCTGGTGCAGATCTACTGGCGCACCGCACCCGAGGAAGACCAGGAAACCATCGCCCGACTGATGCCCGGATTCATCGCCCAGTACCTGGCCAGCGACCTGCAGCAGGCGTTCGATTTCGAGCTGATCGCGCACCTGCCCGTCGACGAACCGGTGCGCCAGTCGCTGCGCGAAGACGCCAATGCGCTGGCCTACCCCATCAATCGTTTCCACCCGTTGGTGGGCAATATCACGCGTTTCTTTCGCAGCAGCTCAATGCTTGCGTCCCCCTGCGTGCGCGATGCCCTCGCCGATTACCTGACCCCATGAGGACCTTGCGATGAGACGCCTCGAAATTGCAGTGCCTGGCACCAGCCAGGCAATGGTCGAACTGGCCCGGGAACTGGAACTGCACGGCCATGGAGTCGTGAACTTTCAGTCCCCGGCCGATCACCCGGCGGTCGACTTGTTGATCGATGACGGTACGACGCCATGGGCCATTGACGCCCACACACGCCTACAGATTCGCGTGACGCTGCGCCCGGTGCCCGGTGAAGCACTGCCGCAACCGATGCTGTTTTTTCACGATGGCCCACAGCGGCTCCTGGCCCGGGAGGTTATCCCCCAGCAAAGCTGCGGTAACGGCCAATCCTTGCGCCTGCGAACACTGGCGGCGGTGGTGGAGATCGGCGCGCGGCTGGTCAGCGAGCTGTCACGGGATGAACACTGTTTCGAAAATTGGCATTCGCCACCGGCCAATCTCATCGAACAGCCGCTGCTCGGGCTCGACGTGCTGGAGCCGCTGGCCTTTGCACACCGCTTCAATCGGCCACCGGTGCCCTGGCTCCTGGCCGCTGCGGAAGTGCCGATCATGCACAGCATCGAACAGCGCATGCTGGATGACGCTGCGCAACCGGCCCTGTGGGTGGATGGGCAACTGACCGACTACAAAGCCTTGCGCAACCTGACCCTGAGGTTGCAACAAGCAATGCTGGAAAAACTCCAGGATGCAAGCGACCGCCCAACGGTGATCGGCGTATGCCTGCCCAAATCCGCGCAGCTGTATGCGGCGATCCTGGCAGTGCTGGGCTGCGGCGCGGTGTACCTGCCGCTGGACCCGCAGCATCCGGCGCAACGTCGGCGTTTCATCCTCGAAAATGCCCAGGCCGACCTGCTGCTGCACGACGGCGACAGCGACCTCGGCGACCTTCTGTTGCCGAGCGTGAATGTGCATCGGCTGCCGCCGTCCACGCCGGGCATTCCAGTCTCGTTGATCCGCCGCGTGCTGGACATCGACGAACCGGCCGTGGCGATCTACACCTCCGGCACCACCGGCCAGCCCAAAGGCGTATTGCTCAGCCATCGCAACCTCAGCCATTTCTGCGCCTGGTATGGCAACTACGTTGGCTTACAGCGCGACAGCCGGGCGTTGCAGTTTTCCACCATCAACTTTGACGCATCACTGCTGGACGTCCTGCCGACCTTCATTCATGGCGCCCTGCTGGTGGTGCCCAGCGAAGACCAGCGCCGCGATCCACAGCAATTGGTGGCGTTGATTCGCCAACAGAAGGTCACGCACGCCTTCCTGCCGCCCGCCCTGCTAAGCGTGATGCCGTTGGATACGCCGTTGGGCCTGGCGCACCTGATCACCGGCGGAGACGTCTGCGAGCCCTTCGTGATCGAACAGCTCGCGCCACAATGCCGGTTCCATAACATCTACGGCCCGACCGAAACCACGGTGCTGGCGACCACTCGGCTGTTCGGCGTCGGCGACAGCAATCGCAACCTCGGCGTCCCCATCACCAACGGCCAAGTGTTGATTCTGGATGAACAACAGCAACCGGTGCCCCAAGGCGCGCCCGGCGAGTTATACATCGCTGGGCCGGGGGTTGGCCTGGGCTATCTGAACGATCCGGCGCTGACCGCCAGCCGCTACCTCAACCTGACGTTGCCCACCGGGCAAACGCTGCGCGTCTATCGCACCGGTGATATCGGCCAGTGGACCGACAGCGGCATCGAGCTGAGCGGACGGCGTGATAACCAAGTGAAAATCCGCGGCTTCCGGGTCGAGCCGGAGGAAATCGAACATTGCCTGCGCGAAAGCCAGTTGTTTCGCCAGGTGGCGGTGGGTGTCGATGAGCGGCGGCGGATCCTGGCGTTCCTGGTTCATCCCGAGCAGGACCTGCCCGGCGCCGCGCTCCAGGCGTTGCGCGAGCACGTGCAGAACACGTTGCCCAGCTACATGCACCCGGTGGCCTACGTCGAGTTGCCCGCGCTGCCCTACACCAGTAACGGCAAGGTGGATCGTCGGGCGTTGCTGGCAACGGCGGTGCAGGTCCACATCGGCAGCCAGCGACGCCAGCCGCAAAACGCTCTGGAAACACAGCTGCAGCAACTGTGGGCCGAACTGCTGGAACTGCCAGTCGAAGACATCGCCACCGACGAAAGCTTCTTCAACCTGGGCGGGCATTCGATCCTGCTGTCGCGACTGCTGTTGAGCATTCGCCAGACGTTCGGTCGCAGCCTGTCGATCAATCGCTTCATTGAAGCGCCCACCTTGATCACCCTGGCGAAGTTGCTGGGCGATCCGGAGCAAGACAGTGCCCCAACCCTCAGTCCCCAGGCCTTCATCGATGCCGAGGCCGAACTCAACCTCGAGCCGTTGCCCATCAGCCAGTGCGGCGATGTGCACAAGGTAGTCGTGACGGGCGCCAACAGTTTTCTTGGGGTGCACATCGTCGAAGCCTTGCTGGCCTGGGGCGCCACCGAAGTCGCCTGCCTGGTGCGCGCCAGCGCCGGGCAGAGCGCGGCCGAGCGTTTCTCCCAGGCCCTCCAGGACAATCACCTGACCCACCTGGACCTGGACCGCGTCAGCGTTTACGCCGCCGACATCACCCAACACCAATTGGGCTTGCCGGACGAGGTCTACGCCCGCATCGACAGCACCTTCGGCGCGCTGGTGCACAACGCGGCCCACGTCAACCATGTGCTCGACTACGAGTCCCTGGCGCGGGACAACGTCGAGCCGATCTTCGAGTGCCTGCGCCTGTGCGAGGGGCGCAGCAAGAAGATTTTCAATTTCGTTTCCACGCTTTCCGCCTCCAGCGCCATGGACGCCGCTGGCCAGGTGCTGGAACAGCCCGCCGCGCCGACACCGCCGATCTACATCAAGAACGGCTACAACCTGTCCAAATGGGTCGGCGAACGGATCTTGCAACGGGCCCGGGATCGTGGGGTGTGGGTCAATCTGTTTCGCCCGGGCAACATCAGCTTCAACAGCCTGACCGGGGTCTGCCAGCCCCATAAGAATCGTCTGATGCTGATGCTCAAAGGCTCGATCCAGCTCGGCCAGGTGCCGGAACTGTCGCTCAATTTCGACCTGATGCCGGTGGACTTTCTGGCTCGCTTCATCGCCTTCCACGCCAGCCGTTACCAGCCGACGCAAGCGGTGTTCAACCTGCATAACCCCCAGCCGTTGAGCTGGGACGCTTACGTGGCGTCGTTTCGCGACAGCGGCCGGGAGTTTTCCCTGGTCAGTATCGCCGAGTGGCAGCGGCAATTGGCCCGGGTCGATGCCGACAATGCGCTGTTTGGCGTGCTGGGTTTCTACCTCAACGGCTTCGAGGAAGACATTGGCGACATCTCGCTGATCAGCCACGACAACGCCCGCGCCGGCGTGCGGCAAATGGGCGCCAGTTACCCGGAAAAATCCCCGGCCCTGCTACGCCGCGGCGCCGACTACCTCAAAGCCATCGACTTCATTTGAACCAACTCAACCCCAAGCAAGGAGCAAGACCATGAGTGCTTTTCAACCCGACACCCTGATCAAAAATCCCCACGCCTGCCAAGTCGAAACCTCGGTGGAAGTAGCCGCCGACGCGGCAAGCGTCTGGGACGTGGTGGGAAACTTTGGCCGATTCGATCGATTCATTCCGGCGCTTGAGCACATCGAAATGACGGGGGATGGGGTGAGGTCCCTGCGCAAGAAATTCTTCCGTGACGGCCAGAACCTGGTGGTGGAACAGCTCAACAGCCGGGACGACCAAGCCATGCATATGACCTGGACACTGATCTACAACACCCTGGGCATCGACAACCTGTGGGCGGCCATGCGCGTCGAACCCCTGGCGGACAACCGCTGCCGCGCCACCTGGACCATCATCGCCGACCACACCGATGCCCACACACCCTCGGGCTTCAGGGATTTCCTCCAGGGCTTCGCCGATGAAGCAATGGCGAATGTGCAAGTGATGTTCGCTTAAGGCATAGCCCATCCACGGTGTGGGAGCGGGCTTGCTCGCGAAAGCGGTGGTCCTGTGCCGGTGATGTTGGCTGGGCTGACGCCATCGCGAGCAAGCTCGCTCCCACAATGGTTCCTGGGTGGGCCCGAGATCCAGGGTCACCGCCAATCCCCTGTGGGAGCGAGCTTGCTCGCGATGGCGGTGGGTCGGTTGGCGGCTGAGCGTCAGATTTTGAAGCTGTCTACCAGTTGCTTCAGCCGGTTGGCCTGTTGCGACAAGGCATCGCAGTCCTTCAGGGTTTCATTGAGGTTGGCCACGCTTTGCTGGTTCAGCAGGTTGATGTGGCTGACGTCCATGTTGAGGGTTTCCACCACGGCGGTCTGTTCTTCGGTTGCGGCGGCCACCGACTGGTTCATGCCGTCGATCTCGCCGATGCGCTGGGTCACGCTGACCAATCGCAAGCCGGCCTGGTTGGCGACTTCCACGCTTTCTTCGCTGGAGGTCTGGCTGGCGTTCATCGTGGTCACCGCTTCACGGGAGCCGACCTGGAGCGAGGTGATCATCTTGTGGATTTCTTCCGCCGATTCCTGGGTGCGGTGCGCCAGGTTGCGCACTTCATCGGCCACCACCGCAAAACCACGTCCTGCTTCCCCAGCACGGGCCGCTTCGATGGCCGCGTTGAGGGCCAGCAGGTTGGTTTGCTGGGAGATGCCCTTGATCACATCCAGAATGTGCCCGATGTTATCGGTGCTGGCATTCAGGGTTTCGATCTGAGTGCACGAAAGACTGATTTTCTGCGACAACTCGGTCATGGCCTGGATGGTTTTTCCACCACCTGGCGACCATCATCGGCCTGCTCGCTGGCGCCGCTGGCATGTTGCGAAGCATCGGCGGCATTGCGGGCGATTTCCTGGGTAGCAGCGCCCAATTGGTTGATCGCCGCGGCGACGCTGTTGGTGCGAGCACTCTGTTCATCGGAGCCAACCAGCGAAGCGTTGGACGAGCTCATCACCCGCTGCGAAAGGTCATGCACTTGGCGGGTAGCGGAAGACACTTCCGAAATCGACGCGTGAATCCGCTCTACGAACTGGTTGAACGAACCACCCAACACAGCGAACTCGTCCTTGCCCTGCACGACCAGGCGACGGGTCAGGTCGCCTTCACCCTGGGCAATGTCCTGCATGGCACGGCCCATGGTGGTCAACGGACGCATCAGCACTTGGATCAACAAGCTCAGCAGCAACGCAATGGCGGCGACCGCGACAAACATGGCAATCAGCGCAGACGTGCGGAACTGGCTCAGCGGCGCGTAGGCCTTGTCCTTGTCGATCGACAGGCCGATGTGCCACTCAGCGTTCGGCAAGCCAGTGACCGGGGTGAAGGAAAGAATGCGGTCCTGCCCGTTCAGCTCGACCTCCTGGATGCCTTTGCCAATGCGTACCGGCGTTCCAGGATAGATGTCCTTGAGGTTTTTCATCACTTGGTCTTTGTCCGGGCTGACAATCACCTGACCGTCGCCGCTGACCAGGAACGCATGGCCAATACCACCGAAGTCCACGGAGTTGATGATTTTCACCAGGGTCTCCAGGCTCAGGTCACCGCCCACCACACCCAGCAATTCCCCGTTGTGCTTCACCGGCAGGGCGATGGTCACGACCAGGCCACCGACTGCTGCCGAGTAAGGCGGGGTCAGCATGGTTTTATCGGCACTGACCGCCTGCTTGTACCAAGGACGCTGGCGTGGGTCATAGCCGTCGGGCATTTTCGCGTCAGGGCGCTGAGTGAAGACCCCATTGGCCTGGCCCACGTAAGTGAACTGGAAATTCGACGTCAACGCCGGCTGGTCGACCAGCCCCGGCAGATCGGCACCGGAGCCCTGGTGCGCGATGTTCTGCGCAAGGTTTTCCAGCACCAATATCCGGCCACTCATCCAGTTCTGGACGCTACTGGCCGTCAGGTCGCCGGACTGTTCAATCGACGACTCGAGGCTGCGAGCAATAGTGTTGCGCTGCAGGTAGTCGTTGTAGAGCGTAAACAAGGCGAAAGCCAAAACCACCACACCAGAGGCGGCCAGAAGGATTTTATGACTGAATTTTAGATTCATCGACGGGACTTCTTATGCAGGGAGTGGGGGTGCATTCCGGTTGCAACATTCCATGTAACAGCGCGGGCGAGACGCGAGGTCTGCTCCACTTTGGTGCACGCTTACCACTCTGTCGGCCAGTCCCCAAAAAAATGAGCATTTTGTAGGACAAGTCGACGAGGGGTCCCCCAGCAGCTTTCTCAACCCCTTACCGTATCCCCCCTATCGCGCACCCTCTCTTCTTGGCGCACGAACCGATTCGCCCGGGCAAAGGTGCCAAAATCATTGAACCGCACGCCCATCTCCCGCATCACTTTGTGCGCCACCGGCACCGTCAATTGGCGAATATAGAACGGCTCCTTCACCACGAAATGATGAATCCCGTGGCTGCTGCCGAAGTTGAAGCAGAACGCCTGCAACGGCCACAACCACCAAGGGTTGAGCACCTGGGTTTGCTGGATGACATTGCCCGGCTCGATGTCGCCGTAGTAATGCATGTTCGAGCTGATGAAGTGCAGGCAAAAGGTGCGTAAAACATTCGGCCCGATGATCACCACCGCCGCGATATCGATCATCTGCATCATGGACAGCGTGCTCGCCGACCAGTCGATCGACGTACCCAGTAGGCTCGCGACGCCGTTCGCCCCGTGGAAACCGAGGAACACATACCAGGCGCCCCAATGCAGCAGCGCCAGCGGGAAGTACACCTTCAGCGTGCGCTTGAGGATGCTGCGCTTGTGGGCCCAGGTCTTGGCCCGCAACAGGCGAATGAACGCGGACATGACGTTGTCGCCGACCATCAGCAACCGCGCCGGCCCCCAGGGTTCGCCGTTGGTGATGGCTCGCTCCTCCATGTCGGCTTCGCTGCCGGACACCTTGTGATGGTTGAGGTGCAAATGGCGACGGATCCACGGATTGATGGTGCTCGGCCGCGCCAGCCAGACCAGGCCCATCATCAGGTTGTGGGGCAGGCGTTGCTTGCGAAAATACATACTGTGGATCAGGTCGTGTTCCAGCTCGTGGGTCAGGGACGCGAAAAAAGCGTTGAGCAGCAGGCACGCCCACCCGGGCATGTCACCGTTGATATACAGCCATGCCGAACCGAACATCCCGGCCAGGGCGAACGCCAGGATGCCCGCGCCCAGCGCATCCTGGTGGCGCAAGATCGGATAGCGCTGGCGCAGTTCTTCGCCTTGCGCCAATACCACTTGGCGAATATGGGCGGATCGCTGTTGTGCATTCAATCGCTCGGGGCTTGCGCAAGTGCCGTGCATGGCTTACATCCTCTGTTAGAGATGTGCTCATCCTGCCGGGCGTTGTCCCATGGGGTGGTAGCCGTAAACGCCAACCTGTTGACCGCAAGCGCCAATCGTCATGACTGAACCGACTTCCCTCGCCAGCTGGACCCGCGCCCTGCGCAAACAGCTCGATGCGCTGGGCCTGGACAGCCATGCCCTGTGCGTCGAGGCCGGCCTCGATCCGCAGTGGATGGACGACCCGAACGCCCGCTACCCGCTGTCGGCCACCACGCGCCTGTGGACATTGGCGGTGCAGGCCAGTGGCGATGCGGCTATCGGCTTGCGGGTGTCGCGCTTCGTCAGCCCCACCACCTTTCACGCGCTGGGTTATGCCTTGGTCGCCAGCGGCAGCCTTCGCGAAGTGTTCGAACGCATCGTGCGTTACCACCCGGTGGTCAGCGATGCGCTGACGCTGCAACTGAGCCGCGGCGAAGATCGCTACCGCTTCAGCCTGGATGTACCTGTGGGCCGTCCGGCGCCGGCCTTCGAAGCCATCGATGCATTCGCGGCAATTTACGTGCGCACCTGTCGCAACCGGCTGGGTCGCGACTACGCACCGCTGGCCGTATACCTGCGACGCCCGGAACCGTCTGACCCAAGCCCCTGGCACAAAGTGTTCCGCTCGCCGGTGTATTTCAGCGCCGGGCAGGACTGCCTGGAGTTTGACCTCACGGATTTCGACAGTCACTTGGACGACGCCAACCCGGAGCTGGCCGAACACAACGAAACGGTGCTCAAGCGCACCCTCGCGCAGCTCCAACCGCTGACATGGGAGCGCAAGGTACGAGCCGCCATCGAGGCTCAACTGCCCGAAGGCGAACCCAGCGCCGAGCGCATCGCCCAAGCCATGCACCTGAGCCTGCGCAGCCTGCAGCGGCACCTCGCCGACGAAGGCTGCCGCTTCGACGCGCTGCTCAATGAATGCCGGGAAAACCTCGCGCTGCTGCACCTGCGTGACCCGCAATGCTCGCTGAGCGAAGTCAGTTATCTACTGGGGTTTGCCGATACCAGCAGCTTCAGCCGCGCATTCAAGCGCTGGACCGGAATGACCCCGGGGCAGTTTCGGGATGGGTTGGGTTAAGGACCTGCGGCGGCTATGCGGGCCTCTTCGCGAGCAAGCTCGCTCCCACATTGGGAGCGGTGTGACCGCGCTATCTGCGGCAACACTCGCTCCCACAGGGTTCAGGTCGGTTTCAGATTGTGGTCAAGGTTCGCAGCCGCTCGATATCCAGGATTTCGATCTCGCCATAACCAAGGTGGAGAATGCCCTGGGCCTGCAGCTCCTTGAGGATCTGGTTGGTGGTCTGGCGCGACAGCGAGAGCATCAGCGCCAGCTGCTCCTGGGGCAGTTGCAAGCTGCGGCGTGCCGGTTCGATTTCGCCGTAGCCTTCGGCGATCTGGAGCAAGCGGTGGGCCACGCGTGCCGGGGCGGGCATCAGGCTCAGGTGTTCGAGGTTGATGAAGGTCAGGCGCAGTTTTTGGCTCATGAGCAACGCAAGATGCCGCCAGTAAAGCGGTTGTTCTTCCAGCAATGTCAGCAACGGCAGCTGTGGCACGTGCAGCAGCGTACATTGGCCCACCGCCACCGCATCGTGGGTACGCGGCTGGCCATCGAACAGGCAAATTTCGCCGAACCAGTGGGGAGCTTCCACCACGCTCAGCAGCGCCTCCTTGCCCTGTTCGTTCACCGAACCGACTCGTACCGCGCCTTCCAGCACGGCGTACATGCCGCAGGGAGGGTCGCCGCGCTGGAACAGCCGATGACCCGGCGGCAGGCGGCGCACCCGCGCCATCGCCAGCAGACTATTCTGTAACTCAACAGGCAAATGGCTGTACCAGTGGCCGGCCGTCAGGTGCGAGTGCCAGGGATGCGCATTCATGGAAACTCCGGGACAAATGTCGGCTAGCTGACAGAACACCGTGTAGAACCTGGGCATCATGCAGGCATCACCTCAGGAGGAACAACAATGAAAAGCCTCGTCGATCATCTCAGTCAATACGCCGCGTACCACCGTGATCCACGCAATATCGCCAGCCATTTCATCGGCATTCCGCTGATCTTCGTCGCTGTCGCCGTACTGCTCTCACGGCCGGGCTGGCCGGTGGGCGCGCTCCTGGTGTCGCCAGCGCTGCTGGTCGCCGTGGCCAGTGCCTGGTTCTATCTGCGCCTGGAAGTGCGCCTGGGTGTGCTGATGACGGTACTGCTGGGCCTGGCGGTCTGGCTGGGCCAGACACTGGCGGCGCAAAGCACGGCGGTTTGGCTGGGCAGTGGCCTGGGCATGTTTGTGGTGGGTTGGGTGATCCAGTTTGTCGGTCACTATTACGAAGGTCGCAAACCGGCGTTCGTCGATGACCTTACCGGCCTGATCGTCGGGCCGCTGTTTGTGGTGGTCGAGGCGGGGTTTCTGTTGGGGCTTCGCGGCGAACTCAAGCGCGTCATTGAAGAACGCGCGGGACCGGTGGCCCTGCGCAACCAACGCTCGGCGGCCTGAACACAACGCAACGCCAGCAGCCCCCTCTGTGGGGGCCTAGGCGACCGGAAAGATCAGGTTTAACCCCAATCTCCTGTGGGAGCGAGCTTGCTCGCGATGCTTTTACAGGTTGGAAACCTTCTGCCAGACCTTCGGCTTGAAGAACAACGTCTCGCCCTTCGCCAGGCCCACCAGGCTGTCGTGATCCTTGACCACTTCAGCTTCGATCAGCTCGCTCTGGCCTTCTACCTTCAGGGTCACCCGAGTGGTGGCGCCCAGCGGACGAATGTCCCGCACTTCGGCAGCGTGGTGATCTTCCAGCTCCGAACGTGACAGTGAAACTTCATGGGGGCGGAACAGCACGTGCCGATCCTCGCCCAAGTGCAGGCGGTTCGAGTCGCCGAGGAAGTGATAGACAAAATCGCTGGCCGGGTTCTCGTAAACGTCGCCCGGAGAGCCGATCTGCTCGATCACGCCTTTGTTCATCACCACGATCCGGTCGGCGACTTCCATGGCTTCTTCCTGGTCGTGGGTCACGAACACCGACGTCAGGTTGATGTCTTCGTGCAGCCGCGCCAGCCAGCGGCGCAGTTCCTTGCGAACCTTGGCGTCGAGGGCGCCGAAGGGTTCGTCGAGCAGCAGTACCTTGGGCTCTACCGCCAGTGCGCGAGCCAGGGCGATACGCTGGCGCTGGCCGCCGGACAACTGCTCCGGGTAACGGTCGGCGAGCCAATCCAGTTGCACCATGTTCAGCAGTTCGTGAACCTTGGTCGCGATCTGGCTTTCGTTCGGGCGCTGGTTCTTGGGCTTCATGCGCAAGCCGAAGGCGACGTTGTCGAACACCGTCATATGGCGGAACAAGGCGTAGTGCTGGAACACAAAACCTACGTTGCGATCGCGCACGTCGTGGCCGGACACGTCCTCGCCGTGGAACACGATGTTGCCCTGGTCCGGGGTTTCGAGGCCGGCGATGATCCGCAGCAAGGTGGTCTTGCCGCAGCCCGACGGGCCCAGCAGCGCCACCAGCTCGCCGCTCTGGATGTCCAGGCTGATGTCGTCCAGGGCCCTGAAGGCATTGAAATTCTTACTGACGTTACGGACTTCGATCGACATGACTTATTCCTCCGCGGCGCTGGCGCGCAGGCGGTTGATTCGGTTTTCGCTCCACTGCTTGAGCAGCAGGATGAAGAGCGCCAGGATCAGCAACAGGCTCGCCACGGCGAACGCGGCCACGTGGTTGTATTCGTTGTAGAGGATCTCGACGTGCAGCGGCAGAGTGTTGGTGACTCCGCGGATGTGCCCGGACACCACCGACACGGCGCCGAACTCACCCATGGCCCGGGCGGTACACAGCACCACACCGTAGATCAGGCCCCACTTGATGTTCGGCACGGTGACATGCCAGAACATCTGCCAGCCATTGGCGCCCAACAGGCGCGCCGCCTCTTCTTCCTGGGTACCCTGCTCCTGCATCAGCGGGATCAGTTCCCGGGCCACGAACGGCACAGTCACGAAAATCGTCGCCAGGACGATGCCCGGCAGCGCAAACACAATCTGGATGTCGTGATCCGACAGCCACGGCCCGAACAGGCCCTGGGCGCCAAACATTAGCACGTAGACCAGGCCGGCAATGACCGGCGACACCGAGAACGGCAGGTCGATCAGCGTTACCAGCATGCTCTTGCCACGGAATGAATACTTGCTCACGCACCACGCGGCGCTGACACCGAACACCAGGTTCAACGGCACCGAGATCAGCACGGCGATCACCGTGAGCTTGAGCGCCGACAGGGCGTCGGGTTCGAAGATCGCAGTGAAGAATGCGCCCAGCCCGGACTTCAGCCCCTGGGACACCACGATGAACAGCGGCAACAGCAAAAACAACGCAAAAACCAGCCAGCCGAGGCCGATCAGCACGCGCCGCGACGTCGCACTGCCACGGCGGGCGGCGTTGCTGGCGGAGGCTGCGGAAATAGACGATTGGGACATGTTCGCGCCTCCTTATGGGGTTTCGATGCGCCGCTGCAGCAAGTTGATCAGCAGCAACAGGACGAAGGAAACCACCAGCATCAGCACGCCAATGGAAGTGGCGCCGGTGTAATCGTATTGGTCGAGCTTGACCATGATCAGCAGCGGCAGGATTTCGGTTTTCATCGGCATGTTGCCAGCGATGAAAATCACCGAGCCGTACTCGCCCACACCTCGGGCAAACGCCAGGGCGAAGCCGGTCAGCCAGGCCGGTAGCAGGGCTGGCACGAGGATGTGGCGAAACACTTGCCAAGGCTTGGCGCCGAGGCAGGCGGCAGCCTCTTCGACCTCACGGGGAATATCAGCCAATACTGGCTGCACCGTGCGCACCACGAACGGCAGCGTCACGAAGGTCAGCGCCAGGGTGATGCCCAGCGGCGTGTAGGCAATCTTGAAGCCCAGGTCGGTGGCGAACTGGCCCACCAGGCCGGTCGGCGCATACAACGCCGTCAGGGCGATGCCGGCCACGGCGGTGGGCAGCGCGAAGGGCAGGTCGATCATCGCGTCGATGATCTTGCGCCCGGGGAAGGTGTACCGCACCAGCACCCAGGCCAGCAGCGTGCCGATCACGCCGTTGATGACTGCGGCGTACAGCGCGGTGCCGAAACTGAGCTTCAGGGCCGCCAGCACCCTGGGTGCCGAGATGATCGCCCAGAACTGTTCCCAGGTGAGTTGGGCGGCATGCACGAACATCGCCGCCAGGGGGATGAGCACAATCAGACTGAGGTACACCAGGGTGTAGCCCAGCGTCAGCCCGAAGCCGGGTATGACGGGGGATATGCGACGCGACATAGGAGTCCTTGGTTGAGAACAGCAAAGCTCCGACGGTCATTGCGATGTGGTTCGCTGGCGAGTGAATCCGTGGCGAGGGAGCTTGCTCCCGCTGGGCTGCGCAGCAGCCCCGTTTTTGTGAGCGCTTCGCACTCAAGCGGGAGCAAGCTCCCTCGCCACAAAGAATCCTTCAAGCCTTGAGTAAACAACATTGCAACAGCAGTCAGAGCCCATTTTATGGCCTGTCCAGCTTACTGCGCCTGATAGATCTGGTCGAACACGCCGCCATCATTGAAGAATTTCGGCTGGGCGGCTTTCCAGCCACCGAAGTCCTTGTCGATGGTCACCAAGTCCAGTTTCGGGAACTGCCGGGAGTATTTGGCAGCCACGTCCTTGTCACGAGGGCGATAGAAGTTCTTCGCGGCGATTTCCTGGCCGGCCGGGCTGTACAGGTGCTTGAGGTAGGCTTCGGCGATCTCGGCGTTACCCTTTTTCTCGGCATTCTTGTCCACCACCGCCACCGGCGGTTCAGCGAGGATCGACAGCGACGGCACGACGATGTCGAACTTGTCGGCGCCACCGTCTTCCTTCAGCGCCAGGAAGGCTTCGTTTTCCCAGGCCAGCAGCACGTCACCCTGACCGTTGTTGACGAAGGTAATGGTCGAGCCACGGGCACCGGTGTCGAGGATCGGCACGTGCTTGAACAGCGCTTGCACGTATTCCTTGGCCTTGGCTTCGTCACCACCGTTGGCCTTCAGGCCATAGGCCCAGGCCGCGAGGAAGTTCCAGCGAGCGCCACCGGAGGTTTTCGGGTTGGGGGTGATGACCGACACGTCATTCTTGATCAGGTCGCCCCAATCCTTGATGCCCTTGGGGTTGCCCTTGCGTACCAGGAACACGATGGTGGAGGTGTAAGGCGTGCTGGCATCCGGCAGGCGTGTCTGCCAATCCGCCGGCAAGGATTTGCCCAGCTTGGCGATTTCATCGATGTCACCGGCCAGGGCCAGGGTTACCACGTCGGCCCGCAGACCGTCGATCACTGCTCGGCCTTGCTTGCCCGAGCCACCGTGGGACTGTTGGATTTTCACGTTGTCGTCCGGATGCGCTTTCTTCCAGAAGCTGGCGAATTCGGCGTTGTAATCCTGATACAGCTCGCGGGTCGGGTCGTAGGACACGTTGAGCAGCTCGTAGTCCTTGGCAACGGCGGAACCTGCAAAAACGGCGCTGGCCAAGGCGGCCAAGGCATAACGGCGAATTGACGACATGGTGAAAGCTCCTGGAATTCTGTTTTTAGTATGGCTTCGAAATCGTGTGCCCTGAAAACATCGCAGCCTTCGGCAGCGCCTAAACCAAGCTCCCCTTAGGCGCTGCCGAAGACTGCGATCTACTGCGTTTTCAAGACGGCTTATGGCTCGGTTGCTGCAGTCGGAATTTTTCCTTGCGTTCGATCTGGACCACCTGCGCGTTGTGCACGGTGATTTCCACGGCCCCAAAGCGCAGATCGCGCAATGCGCTCTGGATCTCGCGCAAGATGGTTGCTTCGTCCTGGCCGTCAACGCTACGTAGGGATGCGCTCATGCTGCTGCTCCTTTGAATGAATGCCTGGCAGTGGGCGGCACTGCTTGCGGCGTGGGAGCAATACTAGATAAAGCGGGATATTCTTAAAAAGACTATTTAAGAATTTTTATATAACTAAATCAGCGGTAGCGGAACAAAGTCCTACGGAAGGTGCTAACGCTGGGCTTTTCCTTGCCAATTCCTCGGATATTTCCTTCAAGACGCCGGGCTGTTCATGAACTAGGCACACTGGTTTTGCACCGTTAACCTTTGTTCGTCATCGCAAAAAACGATGACGCGGACGTGCAAGTCCGATCTCAGGTGCATTCGGTTATGGCTATTCGTCGAGCATTTTTCTATGCTCGCCGATCGTTATGGCGGCTGCGCGTGGGAGACCTTCGGGTCTGCCGGGTTCCTGAGACCGGTCTTGCACACCTACGTACAGCTGCCACCTTTTTTCGAAGTGCAATCGAGGGGTGTCGGTCCCAACTCTCAGGATCTTCACTATGTTCAAAGTAACTCCTAATCCGCCGCAAAACGGCCACAAATCCCGTGTCCAAGCGCAGGAAGAAAAAAAGCTCGATGACGCCGCCACCCGCGCCCTCGACTACTACCTCAACCCCAAGCCCGCCTCACCGCCAGAGCCCGACAAAAACCAGCTCTTTATCGTGTCCCCCCACATAGACACCGAAACCCTGCTCGCCAACGCCTCCGAAGACCTGCTATCCATCAGCATCATCGCCGCCGACCTGGCCGACGACGTCGACGAATCACGCCGCCGCGTAGCCCTGGCGATCAGTCGCATGGCCGATGGGGTGCAGTTGTTGGTCGAGCGGGCGTTGGATCATCTGGAGACAAAGGAGACGGTGACGCCTGGCGCCAAGGTGTAGCGCTTTGCATTGATGCAGGCTGAACCGGCGCCATCGCGAGCAAGCTCGCTCCCACAGGGTTCTGTGTCGAACCGAATCCCAAGTTCAACGCCAATCCACTGTGGGAGCGAGCTTGCTCGCGAAGGCAGAGTGTCAGTCAACATCAATGCCACTGACGATCAAGCAATGACTGGCGCGCAGTCCCAATCCAACTGCGCCGCCGCCACCGGCCGGCCAAACCAGTAGCCCTGCCCCAACTCACAAGCCTGTTCCAGTAAAAATGCCGCCTGTTCGCGCTGTTCAATGCCTTCGGCATGCACTTGCATACCCATGCTCCGGGCCAGGGCGATAATCACCCGGACAATCGCCGCGTCGTCCTCATCCCACGGCAACCCAGCAACAAACCCCTGATCGATCTTGAGCTTCTGCACTGGCAAGCGCTTAAGCCGCAACAGCGACGAATAGCCCGTGCCGAAATCGTCGATGGCCAGGCGCACACCCAACTCGCGCAGGCGGTGCATCTGTTCCAGCGCCACTTCCGGGTCTTCCATTACCGCGCTTTCGGTGACTTCCAGCTCCAGGCAAGCCGGGGCCAGGCCCGTGTCGTGCAACACCTTGGCAACCTGTTCGTACAGCTCTCGATGGGCAAACAACCGGCTCGATACGTTGACGGCGACGAACGACAACACCACGCCTGTCTGTTGCCACAAGCACATCTGCCGACAGGCCTGGTCCATGACCCAGGCATCGACTTGGGCAATCAGACCGGTACGCTCGGCGATGGGAATGAACTCCGCCGGCGACACCAGCCCTCGCGTGGGATGCTGCCAGCGCACTAGCGCCTCGACACCGATCAGGCGGCTGGTCGCCAAGTCGTGGACCGGTTGGTAGTGCACCCGCAGCTCCTGCTGTTCGAGGGCACGGCGCAGTTCGGTGGCGATCTCGACCCGCTGCTGAGCGTGAGCAGTCAGTTCTTCGGTGTACAGGGCATAGCCGTCGCGCCCGGCGCTCTTGGCCTTGAACAACGCCGAATCGGCATTGCGCAGCAGTTGCCCGGCGTTAAGGGCATCGCCAGGAAACAGGCTGATACCGACGCTGGCATTGATGAACAATGCGCGACCGTCGAAGCGCAGCGGCTCTTGCAACGCATCGAGGATGCGCCGGGCCAGTGCCGCCGCCTGCCCAGGCTGCGAGCAGTTTTCCACCAGCACCGCGAATTCGTCGCCTCCCAGCCGAGCCAGGGTGATGCCCGGCGCGAACAGCCCGCGAAACCGTTCGGCCACGCCTTTGAGCAATTCGTCGCCTACGTTGTGGCCCAGGCTGTCATTAATATTTTTGAAATGATCGAGGTCCACCAGCAGCAACGCGCAGCCGCGCTTGTGCAACTGCGCAGAAGCCAGGGCTTGTTCGGCGCGGTCAGAAAACAGCAGGCGGTTGGGCAAGCCGGTCAAGGGGTCGTGATGGGCCAGGTGCGCCAGTTCATGCTCGGAGTCCTTGATGGCGCTGATATCGGAAAACACGGCAACGTACTGGCTGACCTGACCGCTGTCATCGCGAATGACGCGGATCGTCTGCCATTGAGGGAAGATCTCACCGCTTTTGCGCCGGTTCCAGATCTCACCGCTCCATTCGCCACGGCTGCCCAGCGACGCGAACATGTCCCGGTAGAATTGCGCCCCGTGTCGGCCGGACTTGAACAGGTTGGGTCGCTGGCCCAGCACTTCGTCCCGCCCATAGCCGGTGATCGTCATGAAGGCGCGGTTGACGTGCACGATCAGGCCGTCGCGGTCCGTCACCAATACGCCTTCGCGGGTGCAATCGAAAACGGCGGCGGCCTGGCGCAGGCGCTCGCGATCGGCACCGTGATCGCCCCTGACGAAAAACCTGGCCTTGCGTGCCAGGAAGATCAGCAAGGCGCTGATCAGGACCCAGGCGTAACCGTTGATCAGCAGCCAGCGAAGCCGGTCGGCAGATTGATCGAAGAAACTGCTCGATAAATAACCAACAAGCTGTAACCAGACGACTGACAGCCCCAGATAAAGCAACGCTGCACGCATGGCATTGCGGTGATGAACAGTCATTCGGTCGTCCATGTCCTTACCCATTGGGGGGAATTATAGAGGAAGAAACATCCAGGCACTCTTATCTGAAAGGCCGACTGGTTTTATCTGTCGGGCCGGTGATAATGCAACGGCAGTTTTCATCTTTATCGAGGGCCCTACAGCCTATGTGGTACGAAGGTTTTCTTGGCTTGTCACCCTGGTCGCTGGTGGCAGTCACCCTGCTGATGACCCATGTCACGATCATTGGCGTCACGGTCTACCTGCACCGTTATTCGGCTCATCGCTCCCTGGAGCTCAACGCCGGCCTCAAGCATTTCTTCCGTTTCTGGTTGTGGCTGACCACGGCACAGAACACCCGCGAATGGACCGCCATCCACCGCAAGCACCACGCCAAATGCGAAACCGTCGACGATCCCCACAGCCCGGTCATCAAGGGCTTGTCCACCGTGTTGCGCAAGGGCGCCGAACTGTATCGCGCCGAGGCGGAAAACCCGGAAACCCTGCGCATCTACGGCAAGAACTGCCCCGATGACTGGATCGAGCGCAACCTCTACAGCCGCTTCCCGCTGCTGGGCGTAGCGATCATGGGCGTCATCGACCTGCTGCTGTTCGGCACCATCGGCATCACCATCTGGGCCATCCAGATGATGTGGATTCCGGTTTGGGCCGCTGGCGTGGTCAATGGGTTGGGCCATGCGGTGGGCTATCGCAACTTCGAATGCCGTGACGCGGCGACCAATCTGGTGCCGTGGGGCATCCTGATCGGTGGCGAAGAACTGCATAACAACCACCACACCTACCCCAACTCGGCCAAGCTGTCGGTTCGCAAATGGGAATTCGACCTGGGGTGGGCCTGGATCCAGGTGTTCAGCTTCCTGCGCCTGGCCAAGGTCCAGCGGGTCGCGCCGATTGCCCACCGGGTCGAAGGCAAGGGCCACCTGGACATGGACACGGCCATGGCGATCCTCAACAACCGCTTCCAGATCATGGCGCAGTATCGTCGGCTGGTTATCGCGCCGCTGGTCAAGCAGGAACTGGAAAAGGTCGATCACTCGGTACGCCACCAGTTCCACCGTGCCAAACGCCTGCTGTCGCGGGAAACCAGCCTGCTGGACGACCGCCACCATGTACGCATCCAGAACATGCTCGAACACAGCCAGGCGCTGAAGGTGATCTACGAAAAACGCCTGGCCCTGCAGCAGATCTGGGTCAAGACCAGCAGTAATGGTCACGACATGCTCGCCGCCATCAAGGAATGGGTCCACGAAGCCGAAGCCAGTGGCATCCAGTCCCTGCGCGATTTCGCTGACCAGCTCAAGACCTACTCGCTGCGGCCCGCCACTGCCTGACAGGGCAACGCCGTAGAAGGGCTTTTGTGGCGAGGGCGCGTGCTCCCGCCAGGCTGCCCAGCAGCCTTCAACCCGCTGGCCCAGAGCCTCAGGATCCATCGGATTTGTCCTGGGGCTGCTTCGCAGCCCAGCGGGAGCAAGCTCCCTCGCCACGGGGTTCAACCTTCAGTTTTGGACTGGCTAAATCCCCCGCCCTTCGTCGCCTGAAAAGGAACTTCGCCCCGAATCCCTTATCTCAAAGAGCACTTCGCCATCCAGGCGGGCTTTGGAGTAAGCGCGTGCGAACCAACAGCTGTGCACGCTCTTTGAGATTTGTGCCGATGGTCGACAAGAACCTGCAGGATTCATCCCTACCTCATTGGCCCGAGGCGGCTCAGACGCTCATGGCGTTGATGCACGCCCAAGGCGAAGTGGCGCGCCTGAGCGAGCGTGAGCAGCTGTTCAGCTCGTTGCTGGTCAGCGTCAACGCCGTGCTTTGGGCGTTCAATTGGGAAACCCGGCAAGTGCTCTATGTCAGCCCCGCCTACGAGCGCATCTTCGGTCGCCCCGCCGGGCTGGTGCTGGCGGACTTCAACGAATGGCGCGACGCAATCTATCCCGACGACCTGGAATACGCCGAACGAAGCCTGGCCGAAGTGCTGGTCAAAGGCGCCGTCGAGGACCGTGAGTACCGCATCATTGCCGCCGATGGCCAAGTTCGCTGGCTGAGCGATAAATGCTTCATCAACCGCAAGGACGAGCCGGGGCAACCGGTCATCGTGGTCGGGATCGCCGAGGACATCACCGAAAAGAAGCTGCTGGAAAGCGAACTGCAGCGACTGGCAACCACCGATGTGCTGACCCAAAGCAGCAATCGCCGCCATTTTTTCGAATGCGCCCACCGCGAGTTCGAACAGGCTCGGCTACAAGGGATTCCCATGGCGTTCCTGTTGCTGGACATCGATGATTTCAAGCTGATCAACGACACCTACGGTCACCAGGAAGGCGACACCGTGTTGCAGAAGATCGCCGAAAGCGGCCGGTCGGTGCTCAGGCGCGGCGATCTGTTCGGGCGCATCGGTGGTGAGGAATTCGCCGCCGTATTCCCCGGCTGTGCCCCAGACATGGCCTTGCAAGTGGCCGAGCGGTTGCAGCGGGAAATCCAGCGTCTGATGTTTCGCTGCGGCGAGAAGAGCTTCGGCATCACCGTCAGCCAGGGCTTGACCAGCATCACCGCCGAGGACCAAAGCCTCGACAGCTTGTTCGCCCGCGCCGACGCCGCCATGTACGAAGCCAAGCGCCAGGGTAAAAACCGCATAATCGCCGCCTGAAAGAAAGATCCCCGTCATAGATTGACTGTGACAAGCGGGCTTGCTCGCGAATGCGGTTTCCCAGTGAAGCAGATGTCGACTGATATGCCGATTCGCGAGCAAACCCGCTCCACAGAGGTAGGCGGTGCCCTTACTTGCGGCGCAACCGCATCAGCTCCGGCAAGCCGATCTTCAGCAGACGTGCCGTGCGACCACGGGCCAGTTCTTCCAGCCCTTCATGGGCCGGCAGATGCGCCATCTGCGCCGCCATGTTCATGACCAGCGCTTCACGGGAATAAACCCCGCCGCCAAGGCCATAGACCGCCGCGATCAATTCTCGCAGCTCCAACGGCAGGCGCCAGCGGGCACGTAACGCCGAGCCGAAACTGGCGCCGAACTTGTCCAGCGAATCCCCCACCTCCTGCGGCTCATCCAGTTCGCCACCGGCCTGTTTCCACTCCTCCAGGCAGCGCAACAGCGCCAGGTCGCCCAAGCGATGCAGCAGGCCGGCGCAATAGCAGCGCTCTTGCTCCAGATCCAGCAGCCGGGCCATCGTCCGGGCATATTCGGCGGTGTGCAGCGACAGTTCCCAATAGCGCTCGGCATAGTCCGCCAGGCTGGGGACGCTGAGCCGAGCACAACGTTTGAGGGTCAGGCCGAGGATCAGGTTCATGCTTTGCCCGGTACCGAGCTGATGCAGCGCCTGGGCCACGGTCTGGACAGCGCCGCCGCCCTGATGCTGGGCAGCACTGCTGGCCGCTGCGATCAGGACGGCGGTGATTTGCGGGTCGGTGCGGATCTCTTCTTCCAGCAGCTTCAGGTCCAGGCCGCCGGGGTTGAGGCTGCGTTTGACGGCAATTTGCACGTCGGTCATCAACGGCGCGCCTTCGGAGACATCGCGCCGCCGCTCCAGGAACGTGGCCAAGGTCAGGCCCGGTCCCGGGCTCGGCGCTTCGTTAGACGCTCGCTCACCGCCACCCAATAACAACCCCTGCAAACGCTGGATCAGGTTTTCCCGGCTCAGGGGTTTGGTCAAATATGCGGTCGGCGCCAGCGGCAAGATTTCGCGCACACTGGCGCTGTCGTTGCGCCGGCTCATCAGGATGAACGGCATCGGTGGGGTGCGATGCTGCTGGCGAAGGCCGCGCAGGATCGCCAGGCCATCGACACCTGGCAGTTCCCAATCGGCGATCACCAGGTCGTAAGGGTTGTTTGCCAGCAAATCCAAAGCCTGCTTGCCCTCGCCGCACGTATCCACCCGGGCATCACAACGCACAATCGACAACACCTGCTCAAGCAGCTCACAGGACGCCGGATCGGCCTCGGCGATCAACACGCGGGGTACAGCGGGTAAATCCACAGCAGCCATGCAGGACACTCCCTTGCGATACTTGCACCTTAGACCTTGCCGGCCGTTCCAGACAGCTCGAAATCCGCAGGGCAGCTTCGCGAATATGAAAAAACCCGCCAAAAGGCGGGTTTTTGTGGATCAGCGCACAGCCCAGGGGCTTAGAGCTCGGAGAAGCACTCTTCGATAATCGCCAGGCCCTTGTCCAGTTGCTCGTCCGGCGAGGTCAGCGGCACCAGCACCCGCAGAACGTTGCCGTAGGTGCCGCAGGACAGCAGGATCAGACCCTTGTCGCGAGCCTTGGCCACGACCTGGGCCACTGCTGCGGCGTTCGGCTTGTGGGAGTCACCGTTTTCGAACAGTTCGACGGCAATCATCGCGCCCAGGGCTCGAACTTCACCGATGACCGGGTACTTTTTCTGGATGGCCTTGAGGCCAGTCACCAAGCGCTCGCCTACAGCCTTGCAGCGATCCAGCAGATGCTCTTCTTCGAACACTTCCATCACCGCCAGCGCAGCCGCGCAAGCGATCGGGCTGCCCGCGTAGGTGCCGCCCAGGCCACCCGGAGCAATGGCATCCATGTATTCAGCCTTGCCGCAGACACCGGCCAACGGGAAGCCGCCGGCGATGGATTTGGCGAAGGTGGTCAGGTCCGCCGCAACGCCCATCTGCTCCATGGCGAAGAACGTGCCGGTACGGCCGGCGCCGGTCTGTACTTCGTCAGCGATCAGCAAGATGCCGTGCTGGTCGCACAGGGCGCGAAGGCGCTTCATGAATTCCTTGGGCGCCACATAGAAACCACCCTCGCCCTGTACCGGCTCGATGATGATTGCCGCGATGTCACGCGGTTCGGCGTCGTTCTTGAAGATGCGTTCAATGCTGGCAATGGAATCGTCGATGCTCACGCCGTGCAGTTCGTTCGGGTACAGCGCACGGAAGATACCGCCGGGCATCAGGCCCATGCCGGCCGAGTACGGCACGACTTTACCGGTCAGGCCCAGGGTCATCATGGTGCGACCGTGATAGGCACCAGTAAAGGCGATTACACCGGCACGGCCCGTAGCGGCGCGGGCGATCTTCACGGCGTTTTCCACCGCTTCGGAACCGGTGGTTACCAGCAGGGTTTTCTTGGCGAAGTCACCTGGTACCTTGGCGTTGATTTTTTCGCACAGTTCCACGTAGGGCTCGTAGGCCAGGACTTGGAAGCAGGTGTGGGTCAGCTTGTTCAGCTGTTCGGTCACGGCAGCGATGATTTTCGGGTGCACGTGGCCGGTGTTCAGCACGGCGATGCCGCCGGCGAAGTCGATGAATTCACGACCTTCAACGTCGGTTACCGTGGCGTTCTTCGCCGATTCGGCAAAGATCGGGTGGATCTGGCCGACACCGCGGGGTACGGCGGCTTCGCGGCGTTTCATCAGGGAAGCGTTGGTCTTGCTCATCAAATAGGTCCTCATTCGCAGCTCAGGGCGGCGTGGCGCAAGGAATACATGGCGGGGAGGCAACTGCGACAGCATGCGATGATCGACTGTCGCAGCGTTCCGGCCACAAGAAACAGAACGGTTGAAACACGCAAAGGGACAGCGCTCTCGTGCCCTTTGCGCTTGAAGCCAATCAGATACCCAGGCAGAGGTATTTGATTTCCAGGTAGTCCTCGATGCCGTACTTGGAGCCTTCACGGCCCAGGCCCGACGCCTTGATACCGCCAAACGGCGCGACTTCGTTGGAGATCAAACCGGTGTTGACGCCGACCATGCCGTATTCCAGGGCCTCGGCCACACGGAACACACGGCCCAGGTCGCGGGCATAAAAGTACGAGGCCAGGCCGAACTCGGTGTCGTTGGACATCGCGATCACTTCGGCTTCGTCTTTGAAGCGGAACAGCGGCGCCAGCGGGCCGAAGGTTTCTTCCTTCGCCACGGCAGCGTTCTTCGGCACGTTGGTCAGGATGGTCGGTTCGAAGAAGTTGCCTTCCATCGCCTTGCCGCCCGACAGGATGGTTGCGCCTTTGCTGACGGCATCCGCGATGTGTTCCTGCACCTTGGCGACCGCTTTCTCATCGATCAGGGGACCGGTGGTGGTGCCGTCATCCAGACCGTTGCCGATCTTGAGCTTGGCCACTGCGGCCTTGAGTTTTTCAGCGAACGCGTCGTACACCGAATCCTGGATGTACAGACGGTTGGCGCAGACGCAGGTCTGGCCATTGTTGCGGTATTTGGAAATGATCGCGCCTTCGACGGCCTTATCCAGGTCTGCGTCGTCGAACACGATGAACGGCGCGTTGCCGCCCAGTTCCAGGGAGACCTTCTTGATGTCCTTGGCGCATTCGGCCATCAGTTGACGACCGATTTCGGTCGAGCCGGTGAAAGACAGTTTGCGCACGATCGGGTTACTGGTCAGCTCTCCACCGATGTCGCCGGCGCTGCCGGTGACTACGCTCAGTACGCCTTGCGGAATGCCGGCACGGTGCGCCAATTCCACCAAGGCCAGGGCCGAGAATGGGGTTTGCGATGCAGGCTTGATGACCATGGTGCAGCCGGCAGCCAAGGCCGGACCGGCCTTGCGGGTGATCATCGCGGCCGGGAAGTTCCATGGGGTAATGGCCGCGGTCACGCCGATCGGCTGCTTGATCACGATCAGGCGCTTGTCGGGCTGGTGGCCGGGGATCACATCGCCGTAGATGCGCTTGGCTTCCTCAGCGAACCATTCGATGAACGACGCCGCATAAACGATTTCGCCCTTGGCTTCGGCCAGCGGCTTGCCCTGTTCCAGCGTCATCAGGCGACCGAGGTCGTCCTGGTTTTCGATCAGCAATTCGTACCAGCGGCGCAGCTTGTTGGCGCGCTCCTTGGCGGTCAGCGCACGCCAGGCCGGCAACGCCTTGTCGGCGGCTTCAATGGCCCGACGGGTTTCGGCAGCGCCCATTTTCGGTACCGTGCCCAATACTTCGCCCGTGGCCGGGTTGGTGACCTTGATCGTCTGACCATTGTCCGCATCGACCCAAGCGCCATCGATAAAGGCTTGCTGGCGGAACAATTGGGTGTCTTTAAGCTGCATGTCGGCTTTCCTTAACAGCACCGCGCGCACGCGGAGCGAATTAGAGTTGTAGAAAGGCGCCTCGAGGGCTGCCGTCAGGGAAATCATTCACCGGGCTGAAGCACAGAAATAACGCACATAAGCACAGACGTGCGGTTCAGCACCCAGACAAGAGCGTTTGAAATCTCAAACGAATCCTAGGGCCGATAGGGGTGAAGGACAATAGGCTGTTCGAAAAAAAGAACAAAAAAGCCCCATTTGCCCGTTTTTTCTGATCAGCGTAGCCGATACCCGCGCAACGCCTGGAAAACAACGGCAAATCAGCAGCATGGACGCCCGCCATGCATATGAGTATCATGACGCCCGCATTGCACCAGTAGCTCAGCTGGATAGAGTACTGCCCTCCGAAGGCAGGGGTCGTGGGTTCGAATCCCGCCTGGTGCACCACACATGGAAAATCAAAAGCCCCAGTCCTCACGGATTGGGGCTTTTTTTATGGAACTGTTTATTTCATAGGAACTTGTCCGCCTCCGGCAGACACTCAGTGGTCGAGATCGGCCTCGAGTTGTTCAGGAGCCGGCTCAATATCTCCTAAGGACTTCACCACAAGTCCGCATTTCTGAGCTTTGGAGTAAAGACCCACGTCATGAGTCCAGACCTCATCAGCGTTGGTTGCAAGGGCGGTCGCAATTATCTGGCGATCAAAACGTAACTTGGCTTTCGTTGCTGTCGGGTCAAGCACCTTCAGCTCGTTGTCATCTACCATACGAGCACATTCGACCGCAGCAATCTGATCGAACGATATGATTTCAAAACACGAAAAGCCGTTTATGACATCCAGATGGCTCTGGTGGAAATTCCGATCAATACCCACTAGATATTCAGCCAATGCAGGTGTTGGTATCAGCACCGTCCCACCTCTTGCGTCGACCATTTCGATTAGGGCCTCAGCCCTAGCCTCCGCCCTATCAACGTTATGTCCAGTGGCCGGATCAACCAAAACGATTCCGTCCTTTGCGTTTCCCAAGGCTTGGACGAGAACGTTGGTATCGAGAACTATGCGCACCTCATCCCCTTAGGTTCTGAATCGTTCCATGGGGATCATCCATCTCGCTCCAAGCGATACCACCCAATTCCTTGAGCTGGGTAACCGCACTACGCAAAGAGGTTTTTTCAAGCCTCTCGTAAGACTGAATGAACATTTTTCTCAGCCGCCAGCCACCATGCGGTCGACTTTCCCACTCACCCTTTCCATGAACGCGAACATACTTGAACAAGAGCTTGCCCAATTGCTCAGCCAATGCCGTATCGGCTTCACAAAGAAGAGTTTCGCCACCAGCACCCTCAAGCCGAACAGGAACCGTCTCGTCCTTTCCGCCAACGACATACAGCCGCCCCTGAACGCTCCCTTGCTTGATGACGACCATGGGAGGAGGAGCGGTCTTTGCTTTGGGGAATTGGAGAATGTTCGCATCTGCGGCTTGCAAGACACCGTCCACCCGATCTTGCTCCATTAACGCAGAGAGTTGCAGGTACGCCTTCCTTGCGCGCTTGGGACCAACTCCTTGAGCGGCTTCACGCACTCTGTTCAGGACGTGTGGGTACTTGTCGTCTTCCACCCAAGTATTCAGGCAAACACAACCTTCGGTGACAGAGTCGAAATGAACATTATCTTGCGAGCCGAAAAGCTCTGCGAGCTCGCACAGATAATCCGTCAAGCGAGCCATAGAGAGCTTGCTTGGGTCGGTTCCGTCGAGTTCGAGCATCAGCTTTTTCATGCTGGCGAGTATAGTTGCGCTCATGTAATCCTGCTATGCCCGCATTTGTAACGCCACTCCCGAATGTCGCCGCCTGGCCAGTGATTTTCCAGCCTTTGGATCAGTGGCGTTCCAATACCCAACCTTTATGTCCGAAGTTTCTATTTTGCGTTGGTTCGATCAACGTTTTTGCAACGCCTCCAACCGCGCCGGCAAGTCCTCTTTGGGGAAGCGCTGGTGCAGGATAAGCAGCTTTTCGTCAGCAGCCTTGGTCTGCCCCGCCTCACGCAAACGCAGGATTTCCATCAAGCCCTGCTCAAGCGATGGCGGTGCGGCGGGCGCGGATTTGCTCATTTTTGCCGCTGACTTCTCCGCCAGGGACTGCATCGGGCTTGCCGGGGCCCGGGCCAGTTCGCCTTGGGGTGCCATGCGGGTGGTCGGTGCGGGGGCGGGCATGGCCGGTGGCGGTGCAGCGGCAACGGCGGGCTCTTGCCGATCGGCGGAAAAATCCATCGAGGCGGGTGAGGACAGCTCCTCTGGGGGCACAGGTGAGCGCAGCACCAGGCCAATCATCAGCGCCACACCGGCGACCGTGGCGAATGCCATCTGCCAGCGCGGCCGTTGGCAGGCCTGGAGCCAGCGCCGCCACAAGCTTGGCACGGGCGCCGGGGCTTCGCGGTGGGCAGCGGCCAGGATGAAAGCGTCGAGGGAGGCTGGCGGCTCGCCGCTGGCGTGTTGGCGGAAATGCTCGACCAGCAATTCGTCGTTGGGGTCCGGGGTGTGTTGGGAATCGATCATGCGGGTACCTCCTCGGCCAACAGTCGATGCAATTTCTGTTGGGCGTAACGCAAGCGGCTCTTGACCGTCTCCAGCGGGGCGCCGGTCAGGGCGGCGATTTGCGGCAACTCCAGGTCGCCATGCAGGCGCAGCAGGAAGACTTCGCGCTGATCCTCGGGCAAGACCTGCAACGCAGCGTCCAAGCGAGCCTGATCGCGGCTCAGGCTCAACTGCTGCTCGGGGCTGGCGCTGTCGTCGGGCTGGACGTGAAGGCGCTCATCGTAACTGTCGTGCAACGGGTTGTGGACGCCGTGCTTGCGCCAATGGTCGATCAAGCGGTTGCGGGCAATCTGGAACAACCAGGTACGAAAACTCGCTCGGCCTTGTGGCTGGCTGGCGCTGCGGATCAGGCTGAGCCAGGTTTCCTGGAAGACTTCCTCGGCCAGCTCGGCCTTGTTGCTCAAGGCCACGAGAAAACGATAAAGCCCCAGCCGATGACGGGCGTACAGGACTTCGAAAGAAGCCCCGTCACCGTTGCGGTAGCGGGCCAGCAGCGATTCATCGCTGGGAGGATCAAGCGCAGCGGGCATGTCGGTGACGAGCTCCTTTCGATGTTGAACACGGTCTTGCCGATTGCAAAGGATTCTGTGGGAGCCGGGCTTGCTCGCGAAGGCGGCGTGTCAGACGAAACTTTCCTACCTGACACATCGCCTTCGCAGGCAAGCCAGCTCCCACATTTTTATCCTCGTCGTGGTCAGAATCAGCGTTTAGCCGCAGGCTGAAGACTCTGGGCAAGCTCCACCAACTGCACAAACTCCGCCCGCAACCCGAACGGATCATCACCGCGGGCCGAGCGTGCCAATTGCGCGGTGTCCTTCAAACTCATCGCGCCAGTGTAACGCCCATCGCCCTTGAGCTGCTGGGCGAAAGCCGCCACGGCAGCCGAGAAGCGCAAGTCATCGCTGGTCTTGCCTTCGCCCTGCGTGCTGGCGATAGGATGTTCGATCAATCGGCTACTGCCGCCCTCAGCGGGCTTGTAGCGTACGCGCAACATCGCCAATTCCCCCGCCTTGCCGTCCTGCTTCGGCGTGCTGGCGTAGCGCAGCGGCTCCAACCAGCCCTTCTCGCCCGCAGGGACAATTTCATACAATGCCGTCACCGTATGCCCGGCGCCGATTTCGCCCGCATCGACCTTGTCGTTGTTGAAATCCTCACGCTTGAGCGCGCGGTTCTCGTAACCCAACAGACGATACTCGCTGACCTGTGCGGGGTTGAATTCCACCTGCAATTTCACGTCCTGCGCCACCGTTGCCAGAGTAGAGCTGAGCTGGTCCACCAAAACCTTGCGCGCTTCGAGCAGGTTGTCGATGTAGGCATAGTTGCCGTTACCGGCATCGGCCAGTTGCTCCATCAGGTGTTCGTTGTAGTTATCCACGCCGAAGCCCAGCGTCGTCAGGGATACGCCGCTTTTGCGCTGGTCCACCGCCATCTGCTTGAGGCTGTCGAAATCACTGGTGCCGACGTTGAAGTCGCCGTCGGTGGCCAGCAGGATGCGGTTGATGCCTTTGTCGATAAAGCTCTCCCGGGCCATCTGATAAGCCAATTCGATACCCGACGCCCCAGCGGTGGAGCCTCCGGCATCGAGTTGGTCGATGGCGTTGCGGATCTTCACCTTGTCACGGCCCGAAGTGGGCTTGAGCACCACCCGGGATTCGCCGGCATAAACCACCAGGGATACGCGGTCCTGATCGCGCAATTGGTCCACCAGCAGTTTCAGCGTGCTCTTTACCAGTGGCAGGCCTTCGCGGCGGTCCATGGAGCCGGAAACGTCCACCAGGAATACCAGGTTGGCCGGGGCCAGGTCCGCCACGGCGCGGTCGCTCGCCTTGATGCCTATGCGCAACAAGCGGGTGTGGGGGTTCCACGGCGTCGGGGCCAGCTCGGTGGTCACGCCAAAGGGCGAGCCGTCAGTAGGTAGGGCGTAGTTGTACGAAAAGTAATTGACCATTTCCTCCAGCCTCACAGCCCCTTCGGGCGGCAGGCTGCCTTGAATGAGGAAACGGCGCACGTTGGCATAGCTGCCGGTATCGACATCTGCGCTGAAGGTGGAAACCGGCGTTTCGGCAACGCTATGGATGGGGTTGTCCGCCAGCTTGTCGTATAGCTCGCGCGATTCGGCACGGTCGTTCGCCGCAACAGCATCGTTCGCCACGCCAGGGGCGGGCATCGCGGCCGGCTTCAGGAGCATGCGCTTGGTCGTCGACTGGCGCACTTCGGCAATCTCGCCTTGCGGCACGACGCTGGGCGCCACCGCCAACGGTTCGGACGGCTCGGCAGCGTCCCGGGACGAAGACATTCCACAACCGGCCAGCGCCACCAGCAAAGTCACGGCGAAGCCCTGGGCAGCAGGACGCATAAAGGGAACTGGACGGAACATGGGCTGAACCTCGTGAATGAATGATTCGTACACAAGCTCAGACGTACCCTGTCCGGCGTTCGGGTTAACCCTCAGAGAATATTTTTGCGAAGGGATCAGGCAAGGCGCTGACTACCCACTTTTTTGCCTCAAGTTACCGCCACCGAGGTCGAGACACTAAAGTGCCATCAATCCTATAAGGACATTCCGTGTTCAAAACATTCCTCAAGGCCACCGCCTTCGTCGCCACTCTGTCGATGACCGGTTGCGTGTCCTACACCGTCACCGGCCCAGTGGGCGCACCGCAGCACCCGGCTCCCGTCAGCAGCCCGCGCACCGCCCAAATCGCCGATGTCGCCGTGACCGCACCTGATGTCAACGATGCCAATCGCACCGCCATCAGCCGCTCGCTGACGGCCCAGCTCAATCAGTACGTGCAGACCGGCGGTTACTTCAAGCAGGTCACCGAGTACCCGACCCGTCTGGGCGAGAACGACGTGCTGTTGAAGTTCAACATGACCTCGCTCAAAGGCCATCGCGGCGTGCATCCAGGCTATGTGCCTGGCGCACTGCTGACACTGACTCTCTGGATCTGGGTAAACGGCCCTATCAATGTCGACAGCTACGACGTCGCCGGGAACCTGACCATCGTCGACCGTGACGGCAAAGAACTGGCCGCAGCCAAGGAAGAGATCAAACTCGAGCGCAACGTAGGCCTGTACGGTCGCGAATATTGGGCCCCGACCATGGGCGCCAAGGAACTGAATCAGCTGGTGGCGCAACTTCTGGACAACGCTACCGCGCGCTTGGCGAAACAATAATTTTCAGGAGCAACACATGATGGGTTTCATCAAACACAGCCTGGTGCTTGCCGCCGTCCTGCTGACCGGTTGCGTGTCCTATTCGCAACATGAATTGCCCGACGTGAAGACCTGGCCGCCGGTCGCCGCCGCACCCACGGCAAAACCCAGCGCCTTCCTGCGCACGACCGCACAGAACCAGGTCAACAGTGGCCCAGCCGTTGCCGCCTCGGGCGCCCAGGCCACCGCGTGGGAAACGTCGGTGCTTGAGACCTTCCGCGACTCCGGACGCTTCGCCCGAGTCAGCACCGCCAAGGTCGACTCGGATATCTACGCCGAAGCCACCCTGCGCAACAACGAACAGTTCAGCATGGCCTCGGCCATCATCACCGGGGCGACCTTCTTCGTGATCCCGTCCACGAGCGAGAACACCTTTACCCTCGAAACGGTGTTCAAGGACAAGGATGGCAAGGAGCTGGGGCGCGTGCAGAAGAGTGAATCGGTTCGCACCTGGATGCACTTGGTGCTGATCTTTGGCATTCCGTTCCAGCAGGACACCCGCGACGTAGTGCAGGCGCTGACGCGCAGTACGCTGGATGAGGCGGTACAGCGGCAGTTGCTGTAACCGATTGCTCCCGCAACGGCGCAGGCATCGTGGCGAGGGACCTTGCTCCCGATTGAGTGCGAAGCACTCATATAAATGGGGTCTGCTGCGCAGCCCAGCGGGAGCAAGCTCCCTCGCCACGGGGTCATTCCAATCTTGGAGCGTATTGCGGCCGGGCTTTACTGAGCCTCAATTTCCACCACTGTTTTGCCTTTCCCCCGCCCCTCGGCTACCTGCGCAAAGGCCTCATTGACATCGCCCAGGCCAAACCGGGCTGGATCGACCTTGATCCGCAACGCTCCGGCTTCGACCAACGCCGCTGCCTCCCGCAAAATGTGGCCGTGGTGCTCGCGCCCCTTGCCGGTCAGCAGCGGCATCAAGGTGAACACTCCGGAATAGCTCGCTCCTCGAAACGACAGCGGCGCCAGACTGTGTTGCCCCCAGCCGAGGCAACTGAGCACATGGCCGGTGTAGGTTTTCACCGCGTTGAACGATGCATCCAGGGTCGGTCCACCGACGGTGTCGTAGACGATGTCGAAGCCCTCGCCATCGGTATGCAGGCGTACATAGCTTTCGACATCCTGGGTGCGGTAGTCGATGGGGGTTGCGCCCAGTTCGCGAATGAAGTCCAGACTGCTGGCCGAGCCGGTGGCGTAGACCTCGGCGCCACGGGCCTTGGCGATTTGCACGGCCATTTGGCCGACACCGCCCGCGCCGCCGTGGATCAACACTTGCTGGCCCTCCCGGACATTGGCACGGTCAACCAACCCTTCCCAAGCGGTGATGAAGACCAGTGGCAACGCCGCCGCTTCACGCATGCTCAATGCCTGGGGCTTGAGCGCAATCAGGCGGGCATCGACGACGATGTATTCAGCCAGGGCACCTTGGACGCCGCCGATTCCGCCAGCCATCCCGAATACCTCATCGCCAAGGGCGAAATCGTTCACACCTTCCCCCAGCTCGATCACTGTGCCGGCCAGGTCGATGCCCAGTACGGCGGGCAATGGCTGGCGGGCATGAGCACCGCCGCCCATCGCGATCTTGGTGTCCAGCGGGTTGATACCTACAGCATGAACCTTGATCGATACCTGCCCCTTGCCGGGCACGGGGCGAGGCATGTGGCGAACGGCCAGAGGGGCTTGGGCGGTTTCGGCAACGGCGGCGAGCATGGTGTTGTTCATGACGGTGAACCTCCAATGAGTGGGTGAGTTCATATTGCGGTCGCCGTTGCATTCCGATAAGTAAGCAACAATGAATAGAATTTATTCCACGAAGAGGCCAAATCCTTATGGATCTGTTCGAGGCAATGCAAATGTTCGTGCGGGTGGTGGAGCGCGGCTCGTTCTCGGCCGTCGCCAGGGAGCTGAACCTGGGCCAACCAGCGGTGAGCAAACAGATCCGCGCGTTGGAACAGTATCTGGGCGGAGCGTTGCTTGCCCGCAGCACCCGCCAGCTCTCGCTGACCGACCAGGGCCAGCGCTTCTACATCGAGAGCAAGGAAATACTCGCCAGCCTGGACAGCGCCCGACTCAGTTTCGCCAACGGGCAGGAACAGATCGCCGGGCCCCTGCGCGTGGCGGCGCCGGTAAGTTTCGGGAGGCTGTGCATCGCACCTTTGGTCGGCGAGTTCCTGGCGCGTCATCCGCAGGTGCGTATCGACCTGAGGCTGAGCGATCAAAACGAGGATGTGCTCAAGGAAAACATCGACCTCGCCATTCGCATCGGCGTGGTGAAGAGCGAAGGGCTGGTGGCCGTGTCACTCGGCGACAGCCCACGCCGCGTCTACGCCTCCCCCGCGTATCTGCAACAGCAGGGCACGCCCCTCGAACCCGCCGACCTGGCCCGCCATAACTGCTTGGCTTTCACGCTGCTGGAACACTACGACGTCTGGCGATTCGACCAGGATGGCAAACAGCACAGCGTGACGATTGGGGGCAACATAACCAGCAACAGCAGCGAGGCCATCCGGGAAATGGTGCTATCGGGGCTGGGTGTTTCGCTTTCCCCCCAGTGGTTGTTCGCCGCCGACATTCGCCAGGGAACCGTGTCGGAACTGCTTGCCGACTACCAGCCAATGCCGCTGCCCATCAGCGCGGTATTCAGCCACGACCGCCGCCGCTCGGCACGAACCCGCGCGTTTGTGGATTTTCTGCGGGAGCGGCTTTAAAGCCCGACTCGCAGGGCGCGCCTCAAGCAAGCTCAGGACTCACACACCAAGGACGACCGCGCCGACTTGGTGTCCCGCGCCGGAAAATACATCGCCGCCGCCATCCCAACGCCCCCCATCACAGCGCAATACCCCACGCACACCCACGGGCTCCACGGCACCAGCGCAATCAGCAACAACGGAGTCATGCTGGCCCACAGCGCGTAGGCGATGTTGTAGGTGAACGAGATGCCCGACACGCGGATTTTGGGTGGGAACAGGCTGACCATCACCGAAGGCACCGCGCCAACCACGCCGCAACCCAGGCCGGCCACGGCGTAGGCCAGGCCCAGCCAGGCGCCGCCACTGATCAGGCTGGCGTAGAGCACGCCGATGCCCAGGGGCAGTAACAGACTGTAGAGCATGACGGTGCGCCACGCGCCGATGCGGTCGACGACAAGGCCGGCCAGGACACAGCCGATGTTCAGGAAGACGATGCCCAGGCTGCTCAGGGCGAAGGTGTGGCCGGGGGTCATGCCGAAGCTCTTTTGCATCACGGTCGGGGTGATGACCACGAACACCACTACGGCGGAGGTCAGCACGCAAGTCAGGATGACGGCGGGGAGCAAGGCCTGCCGGTGGTCCCGCAGAACCGTGCGCAGCGGCAATTCCGCCGCGTCTTCGCGATTGGCTTGCAGGGCCACGAAGATTGGCGTTTCGCTCAGCCAGCGGCGCAGCCAGACGCCAAGCACGCCGAAGACACCGCCCAGCAGAAAAGGCAGGCGCCAGGCGTAATCGAGAATCTCCTGCGGCGTGTAGATCCGCGCCAGCGCCGTGGCAGTCAAGGCGCCCAGCAAGTAGCCGAACGTGAGGCCGGCCTGGAGGAAGCCCAGGGCGTAGCCGCGGTGATGCAGCGGCGCATGCTCGGCCACGAACACCCAGGCACTGGGCACTTCACCGCCCACCGCGGCGCCCTGCAGGATGCGCAACGCCAGCAACAGCAACGGGGCGAAATATCCGATTTGCGCGTAGGTCGGCATCACGCCGATGAGCAGGCATGGCAAGGCCATCATCAGGATGCTCAGGCTGAACACCCGTTTGCGCCCCAGGCGATCGGCAAAGTGCGCCATCAAGATGCCGCCCAGCGGCCGGGCCAGGTAACCCGTGGCGAAAATCCCGAAGCTTTGCAGCAAGCGCAGCCAATCAGGCATTTGCGGCGGGAAGAACAACTGGCTGAGGGTCAGCGCGAAGAATACGAAGACGATGAAGTCGTAGATCTCCAGCGCGCCGCCCAAGGCCGCGAGGCCCAGGGTCCTGTAGTCGGATCGGCTGAAGCGTTCGCCTGGTAGATGAGTGGTGGCAGTCATAGGCAGATTTTGAACAAAAGGTTGTGAAAGGGAGATAACTCAGTCGTCACGACCGTTATCCAAAGGCTCAGCCGGCGGTTGGCCTGGCGCGGCGTCTTCGGCCTCGTCGGCAGGCAAGAAGTCCTTGCGGCTCTGGGCGATAGCCCGGCGTATTTCGTCACCCTTGGTGGGGCAGTTCAGGAGGCGGGCGATGCCGTCGGGTTTCTGCGTCATCGCCTTCCTCCGGCATGAGTGGACAGGGGCTCGATAGTGCTCGCTTTTGGCCCATCATGCCAATTTTGTAGTTAGGGCTGCCTTGCAGCCCAGCAGGAGTTTGCGTTGCCTGGCTTAGCGGTGGTAGCGGCGCACTACGCTGCTGTTGCGCAGGACATGGCCGTTGATCTTTTCCATCAGCTGAGCGCGTGTCAGGCCGGCAGGCAGCGCATCCGGCGGCAGGTCCAAGGCAAAGAGCTGGATCAAGTAATGATGGGCGCTGTCGCCGATGGGCGGGCAAGGACCGATGTAGCCGTGGGTGTTCTTGCTGTTGATACCGGTCATGCCTTCCAGCGCAGGCTTGGTGCCCGCACCTGCCGGAATCTGCCGCGTGGAGGCCTTGATGCCGTAATAGACCCAGTGGTCGACGCCCTGCCCCCTTTGGCCGTCCGGGTCCAACATGACGATGGCATAGCTCAGGGTACCGGGCGGCCCGGCGTTCCAGCTCAGGGCCGGGGAAATATTCTTGCCGCCACAATTGTTGGCATCGCTGGCCGCCGCAGCGGTGAACAGGCGGTCGTCCGACACGCCGGGGATGTTAAGGGTGAAACGCTCCTCGGCCTGGGCAACCCCTTGTGCGCACAGCACCAGGGCGACGGCCGCCAGCCAGGAAGTTGGGGAGTTCAATCGGGTCATACCGGGCACCTTGTGCGGATCAGGCCATGGACGGCATGCGAACTATAGCCGCAGCGCCCGAAAGGTTGCAGTGACAATTATGCTGAACCTCACGGCGTTGCGCCGACTCCAACGGGAAACGCCTGCCGGAGACCGACCATGCCACTGCATCAAGTCGCCCGCCTCGCCGATGTGCGCGAAGATCGCGGCCTGGAAGTCAGCATCGACGACAAGCCTATCCTGCTGCTGCGCTCAGGCGGCCAGGTGCGCGCCTTCCAGGGCAAATGCCCACATGCCGGCGCGCCCCTGGCCAAGGGCGCGGTATGCCATGGGCGGTTGATCTGCCCTTGGCACAAGGCTGCGTTCCGGGCCGAAGACGGCGCCCTGTGCGAGCCGCCGGCCCTCGACAGCCTGGAGCGCTATCACGTAGAGATACGCGACAGCGAAGTCTGGGTCGATGACCAACCGTTGCCGTCCGAACGAATCCCGCCGGCCGATGATCCACGGACCTTCGCCATCATCGGGGCCGGGGCAGCCGGCACGGCTTGCGCGGCGGCGTTGCGCGAGAAGGGTTTTGGCGGGCGCATCCAGCTGATCGACCGTGAAGCCGAGGCCGGATACGACCGCACGGTGCTGAGCAAATACGTGTTGGCCGGCGACATGGCACTCGACAAGACCCCGCCGCTGCGCGATGAAACGTATTACACCCAGCAACGCATCGAGAGAATTCGCGCAGAGGTCACGCATCTGGATTCCAAGACCCGACAGATCCAGCTCGGCGATGGTCAGCGCTTGGGCTATGACGCGGTGCTCATTGCTACAGGTGGGGTTCCCAAGACACCAGACCTGCCCGGTATCGATTTACCGCAGGTCTTCGTGCTGCGCTCGATAGACCATACCCGGCAGATCCTCGACAGCGCTCAGCCGGGACAACGAGCGGTGATCATCGGCGACAGTTTTATCGCCATGGAAGTCGCCTCGTCACTGCGCAAGCGCGAGCTGAGCGTCACCGTGCTGGCCCGGCATGCGGTGCCGTTCGCCGCGCAGCTGGGGGACAGCATCGGCAAGGCAATATTGGCCCGACATCGGGCCAACGGCGTGGTGTACCACAGCGATGGCGAAGCAGTGCGGATCGAGGGCACGGACAAAGTCGAAGCCGTGGTGCTGGATAACGGCCAGCGCTTTGCCACAGACCTGGTCATCATCGGCGTCGGCGTGCGACCCGCCACCGAGCCGTTTTCGGGCTTGCCACGGGAACAGGATCAGTCACTGACCGTGGATGCCGGCATGCGCGTCACCGACGGTGTATGGGCGGTCGGCGATATCGCGACGTTTCCCCTCAGCGGCCAGCCGCAGCGCATCGAACATTGGCGCCTGGCCCAGCAACAGGCGCGCATCGCCGCAGCGAACATGCTCGGTGGCGAGGAACACTACCTGGATGTGCCGTTTTTCTGGACCTATCACTTCGGCAAGCGCTACGACTACCTCGGCCATGCCGAGCAATGGGATGAAGTGGAGTTCAAGGGCACGCCCGAACATCCACCCTTTATCGCGCTGCTGGGCAAAAACGGCCTGGTCGCCGCCGCGGTGGCCTGCGATGAAGGCCGGGCCATGGCCGCGCTGGCACAGCGCATGAAACAACCGCTGCCGCTGGACGAGGCGTGGCGCTTGGTGCGGGATTTTTCGTCTTAGTATTGCTGTTGGCTGACCACCGCAATCGCGAGCAAGCTCGCTCCCACATTGGCTCTGGTTGGCCACGATATCCGCGACTAATCAGTTCTCTGGGGAGCGAGCTTGCTCGCGATGGCGTCCGCTCAGCGTGCCTCAATGCACGGACTGATCAGCCGGCAAGTGGATCACCCGTGGCCGTTCCAGCGGTGCCAGGGGCGGTGGCTGCAACTCAGGGCCGAGCAGATGGAAATGCGGCACGACATGGCTGATGTCGCCATCCTGATTGTTATGGATGATCTTCGAGCCAGGTTGGCGCAACGTATCCAGGCGTCCATCGGTCAATTTGAAACTGTCGCTGAGGCCTTGGTCGTCCACCACCGGAGCCGGCAGTCGACGCTGGGCGAAGCTGCGGCTTTTACGCTGCTGATAACGCGCCCAGGCGATCAGGACGACCGCGTTGACCAACGCAATCCAGCCGTAGATTTGCAGCGTCCCGAGGGTGTCGAAGGCCGAGCCGCCGAGTCGCGGGCCGGCGTGGCTGTCGAACAGCGGCCACAATCCACTAACCAGCAGGTACAGCAACCCAACCCACGCCAACACCGTAAACAGCACATCGATGACCACCAGGAAGGGCCGTTGCCGGGTCCGGATAATTTTCATCGGATGACTTCCTCTTCCTGATCGTCGAACGGTTTGATCCCGCGGTCCGGGCTGACCCAACGCGCACGCTTCTGATGCTGCCCGAACAGCACTTTTGGAAAGCTCACCAGGGTGGTGAACAGGCTGATCAGCCAGAACACCAATGGGTACCAGACCACCCAGAACATGATGTGCCACAAGCCTTTTTCGTAGCGCCGATCGATCAGGATGCTTACCGCGAACTGCAACAGGCACACCACTGCCAGCAACAGCCCGGTGAAGGCCGGCGGCATGAGGTGATCCACCGCGATAGCGGCCGGCATCTCGACGAATTTACCGGCACCCCAGAAGATCACCGACAGCAGGAAGGTGAATGCCCAGCCGGTGGACAGGCAATATTCGAACAGCAGCGGCCACAGATAGCGGTGGCGGTATTGCCAGATGCCTCGGATGTTCTTGAACAGCACCTCGGCGCCACCCTGGGCCCAACGTAGCCGCTGCCGCCACAAGCCACGCAGGGTTTCGGGCATGAGAATCCAGCACAGCGCCCGAGGCTCGTAGAAAATGCTCCAGTGGTCCAGCTGCAGCTTCCAACTGATGTCGATGTCTTCGGTGATCATGTCCGGACTCCAGTAGCCAACCCGGTGCAGGGCCGTGCGACGGAACGCGACGATGACGCCGGAGACGGTAAAGATCCGTCCGAAAACCCGCTGGGTGCGCTTGATCAGGCCGATGATCGAGGAGAATTCGCCGACCTGGACCCGGCCCACCAAAGTAGAACGGGTGCGAATGCGCGGGTTGCCGGTCACCGCGCCGAGGCGGGCGTTGTCGAGCATCGGCGCCACCAGATAGGCGCACGTGTTGGGTGCCAGCAATGCGTCCCCATCGATGCACACCAAATATTCACTGCGCGCAGCGATGGCGCCCATACGCAGGGCCACGGCTTTGCCCTGGTTTTCTGCCAAGTGCAGCACCCGCAGGCGCGGATCCTCGGCGGCCAGTTGGTCGAGCATCTGGGCGGTGTTGTCCTTCGAGCCGTCGTTGATTGCGATGACTTCGATGTTCGGGTAGTGCTGGCCCAGCGCCGCGTGGATGGTGTCGACGACGTTGTCACCTTCGTTGAAGCAAGGAACCAGGATGCTGATCAGCGGCTCGCCGGCCAACGGCGGTGGCAAGGTGTCGTCCTTCCATGGCCAATGGCGCTCCCAGTGCAGCCAGAAATACAGGCCGCCGGCGATCCACAGCCCGGACATGAACAATGGGTAAAAGAACACGAAGTCCATCAGGAATTGCCCGGTGACCAGGAAGATCAGGCCCAGGGGCACCCCAAGGACGATCGCCAGCACCAGCAGGGCGAGCAGTCTGTCGAGCATGTCAAGGATTCCACTTGTTGGAGAGCGCCGGCCGCACGGTTTTCACAGGGGGCTGGTCTTCGATGAAGTTGTCCGGGTAGTAGCCAAAACTGGTCACGCCTTTGCGCTTGAGCCGCCCCATCCAGTCGGCCAATTGTTCGCCGTCGATGTCGCTGACCGGCTTGCTGTCCCAGTCACGAGCCTGCAGTTCGAACACCGTGCGCTTGAGCGCGCCGGGGCGAGCCTTGACGGTGTCCACCAAGCGCTCGAGCCAGGGGCCTGACTGCTTGCGGGTCTGCTTCTCCATCAGCGGCATGGCCATCGGTGCAGTCCAGTCGTAGGCGCCGAGGAAGTCGTCGAGGTTCTGGGCGAACCAGGCTTCGCTTTGCGGATTGAGCATCGGCTCGGCAAAGATATTGCGCGCCGTCAGTACCTGCGGGCCGCGAATCGCCCGGACCTTGGCGGTCAGCTCCTGAGTGAAGTCGATCAGGTAGCGGCTCTTGAAGCGGGTCCAGCGCTGCATCGCCGCCGGATCGTCCCGCAGGGCAGCGATGGACGCCGGCAAGCCGTTGGCGCCGTAGACTTTCAAGGCCGCCGGGCCGGCATCCTCAAAGTCGGAGAACACCGCGTCGTCGTGGTACAGGACGCCGTCCAGGGAACTCATCCGCGCCAGGTCTTCATAGATTTCGCCGATGACCTTGCGCACCGCCGGGTCGAACGGCGACAAGCGCACATACTGATCCGGGGCAACACCGGTCTTGCCCGTTTCCGGATCCCAGCGTTGTACCCGTTGCAGTTTCGCGTCCAGGGCGAAACTGAGCACCGGCATCCAGGCATAGACCTTGGCATTGGCCCGGGTGCGCAATTGCCAGGCAACCCGGTCGAACAAGTCGGCCCGTACCGGCAGGTGGCGGTTGGGGAAGTACAGTGAGTGCACCAGACCGTCGCCTTTCGGATCGGCAAAGGCTTGCAGGAATACCGTGTTGGCGCCGAGGTCGGAAATGCGTTGGATCAACCTGCCGACGTTGGCTTCCTGCTGCACGGGATCCGGGTCGTAAACGTAATCCAAATCGACATGCACCACGCGCATCGGCTCAAGCGTCTGCACGGATACGACGCTTTCGGCGAAATGAGCGCCATCCGGATCGGACGACACCAGAAAGCGCGGGCCACTCATCAAGTTATCGAGGCTGTCGAGACCATCCTCCAGGGTCAGGGCCATTTCATAACCCTCGCTGCCAATCACCTGTAGCGCGGTGCCGTCGGCTTCCCCATAAGGCCAGACCCAGACGCGTGGGCTGTAGCCGGTGACCTTACGAATTTTTTCGGAAATGGCGGCGACGTCCTTACGCAGGCGTGCCTGGAAATCGGCTTCGGTTTCATAGTTTCCGGTGGCCGGATCGTAGCGCCGTGTCGTCGCCGCAGGCTGTTGGTTGCCTTGCGGGTTGGCGAGTACACCTTTGTGATTGGCGTCGGTGTGGGCGGCGATTTCCACCAGGCCCGACTTTGAAACTTCGCGAATCTGCTCCCAGGTCAAGAACTCGGAACGCTTGCGCGGGACGCCGGCGAAATCCACCGGCTGGTTCAACGGCGTGTCCACCCAGCTGCCGACCGGAGCCAGGATCGCCGGCCAGTTATAGGCACGCAGAATAGGCATGACGCGGGTGTAGAAGCTCGAATAGCCATCGTCGAAGCTCAGCAGCACCGCACGGGGCGGCAGTTCGGGGCCGCCATTGCGGGCGGTAATGATCTGGTCGACGGTGACCGGCTGATAGTTGTTTTCCCGCAGCCATGCCAGTTGCTCGATCAGCCGCTCGGTACGCACGGCCACCAGCGCCTGGTCCGGGTCAAGGTCCTCGACGTCGTGGTAGGCGATGCCGAGCACATGGTTCTTGGGCCATGGCGCATCGTTGGCGGCCAGCGGACGCAGCGAGGGCGGCGTGAACGCCGGGGCTTGCTGGGCACAAGCGCTGATCAGCAAGACCCCCAGCAGAAGGATGAATCGCGAAATAACGGGCATCTTCAAACTCTTCTAGAAGCGGTAGGTGAGGTCGACAAGCAGGCGCAGGTCGCTTTCGCGATCGCCGTCGTAAGGGCGGTTGAGCCAGCTCAGCGTGGCGCCGGCCTCGACCACATCGTTCCAGAGGAAACGCTGGCCATAGCTGAGCAACCCCATGGCAGCGGTGCTGTAGTCGCGTTGGCTGTAAGTACCGGCACCGACCTGGAACTGCTGGCTCCAGGTGGTTTCGTAGCGGCGATACAACACGTGATTGGCGCTCACGGTCGGCATGACGCTGAAGTCCGACTTGGGATTGAAGTAAGGCACTTCGTTGGAACCGCTGTTGCGGCTGGCCGCCACGTCCAGCCCCAGCTGAACTTGCAGGCGCGGCGTGCTGTAGACGCCTTCGCGACCGGTCAACTGGGTCTCCAGACGGTGATTGCCATCGCTGAAGTGCGATGGGCTGACAGCCAACCGCCACTCACGGCTTTCATTGGCTCGCCATCGAACGAAACCACTCCCACCGTTGGCGCGTACGCCACTGTTGAGCGCCCGCAGCGGAGTGTTGGCCGAGAGGTAATCCAGGCTACCGCCGTACTGCCAGTGATCATCGATGTCCCGGGCCACGGCCAGGCGCGCGCCCTGCTTGTCGCCGGAACCGTAGGAATGACTGGAAACCTCGGCTTCCAATGTCATGTCCCGGGTGCGGCGCTCCACACCCAGGCGCTGCCAACGATGGTGCCCGGTGCCTTCCTCGAAATCACCGGTGGCGTAGCCGGCGCCGCCGAATAACCGCCAGTCCTCGTCGATGGGCGGGCTGTAGAGCAGGGTTTCGATACCAAAGTCACGGCTGCCAGTGACCGCACCGGCGTCGCCGTTACCGCCGCCATAACTCTTGCCGGTGTAGGCTTCGATGCGCAGTTCGGCCATGTCGTGCACGTCGCGCTGGCGTTGCAGGCGTTTGACGTGGGCATTTTCTGAATAGCGGGCGACCACGTCGTCGGTCAGCGCATCCAACTGTCGCCACTCCTGCAAGTCCATGGCGGCACGGGCCTGGGCGATTTCCAGGTCACGGTTGCGCGGGATCGTGGCCTCAACTTCCTTGAGCAAGCTTTCCGAGCGGCGCGGCCAATCACGGGCCTGATAAAGATCGGCCTGGGCCAGGCGCATGCCGGTGTTGCCAGGGCCCTGAATGACCAATTCTTCCAGGCGCGCCTCGGCAGAGGGCAAGTCGGCGCCGTAGGTCCCCGCCTGGGCGGCGAGCTGTTGGGCGTCCATCCATTCATCGTTGGGGTTGCCGATCGGCAGGCCCTTGAGCTCGATGCGTGGACGCTGGGATTTCGCCATGTCTTCGGCCAGCGCACGGGCCTCTTCGGATTGTTCGCCTTCCAGCAGCGCGTAGTAGAGCGCGGTATTGTCTTCGAAACGGTCCGCCGGATCGGCGTCAGGCGCCGCCAGCACGCGACGGTAAAGGTCGATAGCGATTTCCGGCTGGCGCTGTTCCAGGTACGAAGACGCTACCCAGCGCAAGGCATAAGTCGGAATGCTCACGCCTTCTGCGATGAGCTTTTGATATTCGGTGATCACTTCAGCCCGACGGGCGCGGGCGTTGAGCGCCCCCATGCGATCGATGCGCCAACGGAGCACGTCGTCATGGGCCTGCGCCACGGGCGTCCAGGTGGCGAGTAGCTTGTCGTAGTCGGCCAGGGCACGGTCAGCAATGACGAAACGCTCCGACTCGCTGCGGCTCGTCATGTCGGACAGGCGTACCCGCTCAGCCGCTACGTCGCCCTCCAAACGTCGTTGCACGCCACGGTCAATCAGCCCCGGCTGTAGACGTGCCAGACGCAGCGCCGGTTCGGGCAGCCGGGCACGTTGCAGGGCAATGATGTATTCACGCGCCACTTCCGGCTTGTTGCCAGCGCGAGTGAAGGCCTGATCGTATTCGAACAGCGCTTCATGAGGGTTGTTTGCGCGGCTCAGAGCGTAGCCTAGCGCCAATCGACGCATGGGGTCTGTCGGCTTGGCGGCGACCATGGCCCGGGCCCGACTGACGGCTTCGTCGGGCTTGCCACCGTCGGCTTGGGTCAGGGCGAGGCCCAGTTGCAGATCGGCACTTTGAGGGTCGATCACCAAGGCCTGGCGATAGAGCTCAGCGGCCGAATCCCAGCGCTTGAGGTTGCGATAGGCCCGTGCGGTTGCCGTCAGTGCCTGGATTGGCAAGTCGCGATGCCGCCCTTGGCTTTCATAGACATCCACCACCTCGGCATCGAGGCCAGCCCAACTGGCGATCTGCAGGTGGTCGCTGATTTGTGCGGTGCTGGCTTGGCCCGCCGGCACCTGGTGTAGTTCGCTCAGTGCCGGCGTGTAATGGCCGGCACGGGCGTCGAGCACCTTCTGGTCATAGGCGGAATCGGCGCACGCCAACAGCGGCCAGCACAATTGGCTGCACAGCGCGACGCGAAACAACGGGCGCAAACCACGTTGAATAAAAGGACCCACAGTACGCGGCATTCGTCAGCATCCTTACATGGCCAGCCGGGTCGCAGTGCCCCCTTGCCCATCAAACAGGAAGCCGGATCAAGGAAATCCAGCCAAGCTCTAATGGGCTTAGTCTTGCACTCTCAGGCAGGCCATTTTTCAGAACGCCATAATTCTTCAGAATCGATACAGATTTGCCGGCCAATTGATAGGCATAAAAAAACCCGGTCGTGCGCAAGTTGCACGAACCGGGTTTTGTATTGCTTGAAAAGATTACTCCACAGCGACGCCGCCGCCGCCGAGCTTGTTCATCACAAACGCCGTAAATTGCTCTACGGTCATTTTCTGGCCGTTGAAATCAACCTGATTGTTGGCGTAGTGCAACTTGGTAACCACGTCATTGCCTTCCAGGGTCGCCAGCTGAGTGCCGACCGCCATGGCACTGAACATGTCGCTGGTGGCAGTGGCCTGGTCAGCGATCAGCTTGGCATCGGTCTGGCCTTCCATTTGTGCCTGCAAGGTCATCAGATCAACCAGCATTGGCTTGGAGACTTTGACGTTGAAATCCAGCAGGGCGAGCAACTGACGGCCCAACTCATCCGGTGGCAGGTCCATGGACTGCGGCTTGGCCAGGTCGATGGTGAGGTTGGCGCGGCTTTCACCGTTCGCAGTATTGAACGAAAGGTTCTCCAACGCCACTTGTGGGGCGCCGGCCAGGAGCTTCGCCAGATCAGCTTTGACTTGCGCTTCTTCGGCTTCGGTCAGGTTCAACTCAGGCGTTGGTTCACCGGCTGCAGCGGCCTCGGCAGCGGCCTTCTCGTAGGGTTGCAGCTTGGTCTGGTAGATCTGCATCAGCGACATGGTGGCCGGGATGTCCAGGTTCTTCACGCTGACGGCCATTTGGGCCGCACCAACGGCTTTATCGTTGAACGACAATTCACCGATCTTGTAATCGGCCCGGCCCGAAGCGCTGGTGCCGCTCTCGGTGCTGCTGTTCTTCATCTCGAAATTCTTCAAGCCCAGCACCGACTTCGGCTCGCCGAAGGTGGCCTTGGTGCTGCTCAGCAGCAGGGTGTTGTCACCCATGTAGTAACCGTAGGAACTCTTGGTCAGGTTGCTGGCCAATGTCAGGCCATTGAGCTCAACCTGAACCGGCGTCTGGTCCTCAGAGACAGTGGTCAGCTTGAAGCTGTCCATGTAGCCGTCGGCTTTGATTTTCTGTCCTTGCGCGCTGGCGGCCAGGTCGATCTTGAAACCGGAGAATGTCAGCTGGGTTTGCTCATCCAGCTTGGTATCCAGGGGCAGCAGCTCGTAGGTGCCATTGATGGACTCGTCATAGCCCAGGTTGACCACGCCTTGGAGCGGTGACTTGTCCTTGCTGGCGGCGAACCACTTATCGGTCAACGGATTGCGCTCAAGCGCGGTGTGACTGGTGGCCATGACCGGCAGCCACTTGAGCGTTACCAGGCGCGAGAACGGCAGCGGACCGTGTTCGATCTTGTCGACGAAGAGCAGCTCAACCGGCTCCCCTCCAAAGATTTCGCCTTCGCCCTTGAGGCGGTAGTGGGCTGTGCTGCTGAATGTTCCGCGGTCCAGGGATACCAGTTCCAGGGCGGCATTGCTGTTGGAACCGGCCAAAGCCGTCTGCATTTGTTTGTTGCTATCGGCAATAGCGTTTTTCAACACGCCTTCGAGTTTGGTCCCGGTGTACCAGGCGCCGCCCGCGCTGACAGCACCAATGGCCACGACTATTCCAAGAAGTACGCTTGCTGATTTATTCATGAGTGACCCGAGTGATATCCATGGTTAAAGAAAGCCGTCGTCTTCCCTGACCCGCAAAGGGAGGTGACTCGACGTCGTAAAGTGGAGGGAGATTACCATCAGGCGCGCATGCGGGCCCAATGTTTAAAGGGGGGAAAAGTTGTTCTTGAGAGGTGGTCTACGAATACTGGACCTCAATTTCGTCGAGCTGATGATCAAATGTCTTTAGTCGAGCGGTCCACGTATACACCAATACTTCAAAATCACGATTGATCACGGTTGCGCCGGATGAGTCTGCGCGCGAGTCACAGAAGTCCAACTGGTAGCGCTCACGGGCCATGGCGTTAGCGACGTCGCACAGTTCACGGGCGTTATTGAGCCAATGCCAGCCGTCCTGGGTGACTTGTTTGTCCAGCGCAGCGCATTGGACCTTCAGGGCCTCGAGGCTTTTTTCCAGTGGGGTGCCGGTAAGCTCACCCATGACTTCCTGGAATGTGCGGCCAGGCTGCCAGTAACTGCCCCAGAAATATCGATCGAACACTGTTTCAACACGCCGGAGCGCAACTTTGGTGTCCCAGATGAGTACCAATGTCTTGCCTTGCTCGAGGTGTTTTTTCTTGATGCGCTGGCCTTGAAGCGACGCCCAGGCCACGATCGCAATGGATATCACCCCGATCAACGCTGCCGCGCTATCGAGAAAAAGCAGCGCCTTGTCGATCTGATGAGTGAGCATGACGCCGTAGAAGTAAGTCGCCGAGAGCAGCAACAACGCCGTTATGGCGCACCAAAAGCCGGGAGCATAAGGGTTTTTCATTATTGGAATCCCCATGACCAGTGACGGCGCGGGCCCCTGTTTGCCAGTGCCCGACTATCACAGCATAGCAACGGCGTCGGGGTTTGCCGGGGTGTCGAGCGCAATAAGAGCCTCGATCCGATTACCGGCCCAAAACGACAAAACCCCTGTCTGCTGATGCAGACAGGGGTTCTGGGAATTCAATCTTGACGATGACCTACTCTCACATGGGGAAACCCCACACTACCATCGGCGATGCATCGTTTCACTGCTGAGTTCGGGATGGGATCAGGTGGTTCCAATGCTCTATGGTCGTCAAGAAATTCGGTGACCGGCACGTCCAGCAGCAACGAGCCAGCGAAAATCGATAACTTCTACTTAAAACAAAACCCCTACCTGCGTCAGCAGATAGGGGTTTCGGAATTTAATCTTGACGATGACCTACTCTCACATGGGGAAACCCCACACTACCATCGGCGATGCATCGTTTCACTGCTGAGTTCGGGATGGGATCAGGTGGTTCCAATGCTCTATGGTCGTCAAGAAATTCGGTAGCCAGCGCGTGCCTTGCGGTCACGTTCCAGCGAATGGGTATGTGATAGCTTTTCGGTGTTTTGTGACGTTCGAACTTTCGATTCGTTTCGTCTTCACACACCGCAATCTGGTACTCGTTCGCTTTTCAGCTCGAAGCAAGCAAATTGCTTGGGTGTTATATGGTCAAGCCTCACGGGCAATTAGTACAGGTTAGCTCAACGCCTCACAGCGCTTACACACCCTGCCTATCAACGTCGTAGTCTTCGACGGCCCTTCAGGGGACTCAAGGTCCCAGTGAGATCTCATCTTGAGGCAAGTTTCCCGCTTAGATGCTTTCAGCGGTTATCTTTCCCGAACATAGCTACCCGGCAATGCCACTGGCGTGACAACCGGAACACCAGAGGTTCGTCCACTCCGGTCCTCTCGTACTAGGAGCAGCCCCTCTCAAATCTCAAACGTCCACGGCAGATAGGGACCGAACTGTCTCACGACGTTCTAAACCCAGCTCGCGTACCACTTTAAATGGCGAACAGCCATACCCTTGGGACCGGCTTCAGCCCCAGGATGTGATGAGCCGACATCGAGGTGCCAAACACCGCCGTCGATATGAACTCTTGGGCGGTATCAGCCTGTTATCCCCGGAGTACCTTTTATCCGTTGAGCGATGGCCCTTCCATACAGAACCACCGGATCACTAAGACCTACTTTCGTACCTGCTCGACGTGTCTGTCTCGCAGTCAAGCGCGCTTTTGCCTTTATACTCTACGACCGATTTCCGACCGGTCTGAGCGCACCTTCGTACTCCTCCGTTACTCTTTAGGAGGAGACCGCCCCAGTCAAACTACCCACCATACACTGTCCTCGATCCGGATAACGGACCTGAGTTAGAACCTCAAAGTTGCCAGGGTGGTATTTCAAGGATGGCTCCACGCGAACTGGCGTCCACGCTTCAAAGCCTCCCACCTATCCTACACAAGCAAATTCAAAGTCCAGTGCAAAGCTATAGTAAAGGTTCACGGGGTCTTTCCGTCTAGCCGCGGATACACTGCATCTTCACAGCGATTTCAATTTCACTGAGTCTCGGGTGGAGACAGCGCCGCCATCGTTACGCCATTCGTGCAGGTCGGAACTTACCCGACAAGGAATTTCGCTACCTTAGGACCGTTATAGTTACGGCCGCCGTTTACCGGGGCTTCGATCAAGAGCTTCGCGTTAGCTAACCCCATCAATTAACCTTCCGGCACCGGGCAGGCGTCACACCCTATACGTCCACTTTCGTGTTTGCAGAGTGCTGTGTTTTTAATAAACAGTCGCAGCGGCCTGGTATCTTCGACCGGCGTGGGCTTACGCAGCAAGTGCTTCACCCTCACCGGCGCACCTTCTCCCGAAGTTACGGTGCCATTTTGCCTAGTTCCTTCACCCGAGTTCTCTCAAGCGCCTTGGTATTCTCTACCCAACCACCTGTGTCGGTTTGGGGTACGGTTCCTGGTTACCTGAAGCTTAGAAGCTTTTCTTGGAAGCATGGCATCAACCACTTCGTCACCCAAAGGGTAACTCGTCATCAGCTCTCGGCCTTGGAATCCCGGATTTACCTAAGATTCCAGCCTACCACCTTAAACTTGGACAACCAACGCCAAGCTGGCCTAGCCTTCTCCGTCCCTCCATCGCAATAACCAGAAGTACAGGAATATTAACCTGTTTTCCATCGACTACGCTTTTCAGCCTCGCCTTAGGGACCGACTAACCCTGCGTCGATTAACGTTGCGCAGGAAACCTTGGTCTTTCGGCGTGGGTGTTTTTCACACCCATTGTCGTTACTCATGTCAGCATTCGCACTTCTGATACCTCCAGCAAGCTTCTCAACTCACCTTCACAGGCTTACAGAACGCTCCTCTACCGCATCACCTAAGTGATACCCGTAGCTTCGGTGTATGGTTTGAGCCCCGTTACATCTTCCGCGCAGGCCGACTCGACTAGTGAGCTATTACGCTTTCTTTAAAGGGTGGCTGCTTCTAAGCCAACCTCCTAGCTGTCTAAGCCTTCCCACATCGTTTCCCACTTAACCATAACTTTGGGACCTTAGCTGACGGTCTGGGTTGTTTCCCTTTTCACGACGGACGTTAGCACCCGCCGTGTGTCTCCCATGCTCGGCAACTTGTAGGTATTCGGAGTTTGCATCGGTTTGGTAAGTCGGGATGACCCCCTAGCCGAAACAGTGCTCTACCCCCTACAGTGATACATGAGGCGCTACCTAAATAGCTTTCGAGGAGAACCAGCTATCTCCGAGCTTGATTAGCCTCTCACTCCGATCCACAGGTCATCCGCTAACTTTTCAACGGTAGTCGGTTCGGTCCTCCAGTTAGTGTTACCCAACCTTCAACCTGCCCATGGATAGATCGCCCGGTTTCGGGTCTATTCCCAGCGACTAGACGCCCTATTAAGACTCGCTTTCGCTACGCCTCCCCTATTCGGTTAAGCTCGCCACTGAAAATAAGTCGCTGACCCATTATACAAAAGGTACGCAGTCACCCAACAAAGTGGGCTCCCACTGCTTGTACGCATACGGTTTCAGGATCTATTTCACTCCCCTCTCCGGGGTTCTTTTCGCCTTTCCCTCACGGTACTAGTTCACTATCGGTCAGTCAGTAGTATTTAGCCTTGGAGGATGGTCCCCCATATTCAGACAAAGTTTCTCGTGCTCCGTCCTACTCGATTTCACTTCTAAGATCCTTTCGCGTACAGGGCTATCACCCACTATGGCCGCACTTTCCAGAGCGTTCCGCTAAAATCAAAGAAGCTTAAGGGCTAGTCCCCGTTCGCTCGCCACTACTAAGGGAATCTCGGTTGATTTCTTTTCCTCAGGGTACTTAGATGTTTCAGTTCCCCTGGTTCGCCTCTTGCACCTATGTATTCAGTACAAGATAACCATCTTATGATGGCTGGGTTCCCCCATTCAGACATCTCCGGATCAAAGTCTGTTTGCCGACTCCCCGAAGCTTTTCGCAGGCTACCACGTCTTTCATCGCCTCTGACTGCCAAGGCATCCACCGTATGCGCTTCTTCACTTGACCATATAACCCCAAGCAATCTGGTTATACTGTGAAGACGACATTCGCCGAAAATTCGAATTTCTCAACTAAGAGAACTCACAAATTTTACCTTAGCCTGATCCGTTACCAGTGAAAGTAACGTCCAGTCTATCTTTCTATCACATACCCAAATTTTTAAAGAACGATCTAATCAAAAGACTAGAAATCAACATTCATCATCACCGTGATGGAATGCTCATTTCTAAGCTTTCAGAAGCAGTTTATGGTGGAGCCAAGCGGGATCGAACCGCTGACCTCCTGCGTGCAAGGCAGGCGCTCTCCCAGCTGAGCTATGGCCCCATAACAAAATTGGTGGGTCTGGGCAGATTCGAACTGCCGACCTCACCCTTATCAGGGGTGCGCTCTAACCAACTGAGCTACAGACCCAATTTCGAGCTTGTAACTGTTAGCGTGAGCTATCAGCTTGGAGCTTAAAGCTGCTTCTATCGTCTTCTTCAATGAATCAAGCAATTCGTGTGGGAGCTCATGAAGCAGCTGCGGTCGTCGATTAAGGAGGTGATCCAGCCGCAGGTTCCCCTACGGCTACCTTGTTACGACTTCACCCCAGTCATGAATCACACCGTGGTAACCGTCCTCCCGAAGGTTAGACTAGCTACTTCTGGTGCAACCCACTCCCATGGTGTGACGGGCGGTGTGTACAAGGCCCGGGAACGTATTCACCGCGACATTCTGATTCGCGATTACTAGCGATTCCGACTTCACGCAGTCGAGTTGCAGACTGCGATCCGGACTACGATCGGTTTTGTGGGATTAGCTCCACCTCGCGGCTTGGCAACCCTCTGTACCGACCATTGTAGCACGT